>CAZFKK010000537.1:253-609 GCA_964519735.1 uncultured Taibaiella sp. | reverse complement strand
ATACAGGAAGTGCATGCAGGTAAAAAAATAATAGAAAAACATATACAGGAAAAAATAGAAAAATACCCGCAAAGGGCAAAAAAAATATTAGCGTCAAAAGCTTCCTTGACCACAAGAGAGCAACAGGTTCTACAAATGATTGCTGATGGCCACACCGATCCGGAAATAGCTGAATTACTTTTTCTTAGTATCAATACCATTCGTCATTACCGGGATGCGTTACTATTGAAGCTGGATGCGAATAATACGGCAGTAATGGTCAGTAAGGCATTAAAATCAGGTTTGATACACTAGAGACGCTGTGCTTTTGTATGGATGGTTATAGCACTAAGGTTACATTTCCTTCAAAATGTTCC
>CAZFKK010000537.1:0-243 GCA_964519735.1 uncultured Taibaiella sp. | reverse complement strand
CAGAGAATCCAACGTAACGGAGGCGTTTAAAATAGTGGTTGTTCAATGCCCGGCATAGGATTGGGCTATGGGCGATTCGGCAATAGCCTTTGCGCGTGTTGCTCCATTCATACGCCTTTTGTTGGGAGATGCCCAGTCGCATTAAGTGCATCCGTTTGGTCTTGACCTTTTTCCATTGTTTCCATATTCCTATCCTTAGTCTCGTTCTGACAAGTGCGTCCAGTTCATACATCTTGCTTTTGG
>CAZFKK010000536.1:0-2058 GCA_964519735.1 uncultured Taibaiella sp. | reverse complement strand
CTATTTATGTTAATGAAGAGCAGGCGCGTTTCTTTCATTCCCAACTGAAACAAACCTGTGATGAATTTAACTCCGGTTATTACAACAAGTTCAAAACATGGGCAGATGATTATTTCTTCATTAAGCATCGCAATGAAACGCGCGGTATAGGCGGTATTTTCTTCGATTACCTTAAAGGAGATGAGGGCCAGTCATTGGATGACATATTTGCTTTTGTAAAAGCAGTAGGCAATACATTTCTCAAAGCATACCTTCCCATCGTTGCTGCTAATAAAACATTGCCTTATACCGAAAAGCAAAAACAATGGCAACTCTTGCGCAGAGGACGTTATGTAGAATTTAATTTAGTCTATGACCGTGGTACACGTTTCGGACTTGAAACAGGAGGTCGCATTGAATCCATTTTGATGAGCTTGCCGGAACACGCTTCATGGATATACAATTATCAACCCGAAGCAGGAAGCGAAGAAGAAAATACTTTAAAGCTTCTTCGAAAGGGAGTGGAATGGGTATAGCACAATAAAACGATAATGCCACCCGAATAGAGTTAACCGTTTCAGGTTAAGCAATCATTAGTCTTTTTTCACAAATACATAGTGTGCAAATAACACTTTGTCTATATTGCGCCCATACCACACCGTTTTTTAATCAGAATTTCATGGAAAAACGCCAGCTAAGATTTTGGGACATCTGGAATATGAGCTTCGGCTTTATGGGTATCCAGATGGGGTTTGCCCTGCAAAACAGCAATGCTTTCGTACTGCAATTAACCTGTAATGATACTTCCAGCTCATTCCTCAGCGAGACACTGGAATGTGGCGCTCCTTATACCTTAAATGGCAAAGTATACACAGCAGCAGGTACCCATATACAACGGATACCTAATACGGCCGGATGCGACAGTACCATTACCTTCGAGCTTATTTATACCGAACTGAATCCGGAGATTATAGCAGACAGCTTCAGCCTTAAAACCAATGAGGGATACAGCAGTTATCAATGGTTAAAAAATGGTGAGCCTATTGCCGATGCTACGGAATCAAGATTATACATTTCCCAATCGGGCCATTACCAGGTTATTGTAACCAACGAGTACGGTTGTACGGATACGTCCGAAGTTTACGCTATCACTTTTCCTTTAGCTATTGACGAAACAGCAGCGATACGTTCAGCCATTAAAATTTACCCCAACCCAACACAGGATAAGCTATGCATTCAAAGTCCCATAAGTATAAATATAGTATTAACAGGTATCGACGGGCGTATACTAACTACCGAAAAAAATGCCACAATACTTTCATTAAAGGGCTATGCAGAAGGTGTTTACTTTATAAGGATTACCGATGCAGAAGGAAAGTTAATTAAAACAGACAAGGTTATAAAAAAATAAAATTCTATGAAGTGAATGCCCCACCAGGATAACATATAACCTGGTGGGGCATTTTATTTAATCTTGTAGTCCTTGTGTCATATAGATTTGCTTATTGCTCCTGACCTTAAGAACGACAAACCCATTTCCCTGGTTCCAAACGCGAAAAATAACTCGCTAATCCCTCCTATTTCAACCGCTGATATTCAAAACGAGGACTTCCTTTCACATTATTCTCATCATAAAAGGACACGAAATGCAGCTTCCACAACATTTCATTCTGGTCTTTCACTACAAATACTCTTTTAGGATCGACCTTATACTGTCCTGTATTAATGTTTGCTGTTTTCCAGTCAAAACCTATTATATCCCTGTCCGGTAAAAGCTCAAAAGGTTCGGCGGCTGCCAGATCAAACTCATAAAAGTCGTGAGCAGCGCTGTCGTCCCCGCTAAGCGTTTTGTAAGGATTGGTTAATACCCCGTTGAGCTGATAAAGAAAATCAGAACCGTCATCGTTATACGCCCAGTACACATGCCTGTAGCGGGTAAATACAATGTCCCAATCTTTTTTGGGAGGCTCAATCGTTACCGCTCCGTTTTCGAAAGAGTAATAAATATAGTTATAGTTTGCGTCTTTTAAAAGGGTCAGCGTTTCCCCTTGCGACGCAGACAGTGGCCCTACAACCAAA
>CAZFKK010000535.1:0-2061 GCA_964519735.1 uncultured Taibaiella sp. | reverse complement strand
CCCCGTTATGTGATCGGCACCGTAAGCATTACGGAGTTCTTTGTGACCCTGGCCAGTGCATTGACCTTTTTTACCATGATCGGCCTAAGCCACTGGCAGGTGATCACCGGTCTTATTATTGGCGGTGTGGTAGCTGCGCCTTTTGCGGCAAAGCTGGCAGGAAGACTGCCGTTAAAGACGATGTTTATCGGTGTGGGCAGCCTGGTGATCCTCTGGAGCCTGAATGTACTGATCCGCTCTTTATGGAATTGATGAAAGAAATGCGTACAAAGGTGATAGAGCCCTCAAAACAGGAGCGTTGTAATAAGGGTTACTGATGACCTTTGTACGCACCAATATCAGGGTTGCCGAAGAAGAAGAAAGGGTATTTAGCTGTTTTGCTTCCTTACATATTTAGTCAGGATGACGATAACCTGTCCTTCTATCTTTCCCTCGATCTGTTCTGTATTATTGTCCACCAGGCGGATATTCTTAACCACGGTACCCATCCTTGCATTCAGGGTGGAGCCCTTTACATCCAACGATTTGGTGAGCACTACGGAATCGCCGGAATGGAGTACCTGGCCATTGCAGTCTTTATGCAGGTCGACCGAAGCGTCATTTTCATGATCTCCTGATGCTTTAGCCCATGCCAGCCGTTCTTCATCAAGATACATCATGTCCAGGTTGTCCATAGCCCAGCTTTCCTGCCTCAGGCGGTTAAGCATACGCCAGCTTACGACTTGTACTCCCGGTACTTCATGCCACATACTGGTCGTTAAGCACTGCCAATGCTTACTGTCCAGTTCTTCTTTCTTTTCGATTTGTGCCAGGCATTTAGCACAGGTAAGGATGCAGTTGTCCTCATTGCTGCCCGAATGGGGTAATACCTCATATAGTTTTAAGGCAACTTCCGATTGGCACAGCTCACAATGATTGTCGCTTCGTTGCTGCAATAGTTCTTCCAGTTTCATAGGATTTGATTTGCAAAGGCAGCAAAGTTAACTGTTTTATAGGGGAAAGATCGTTTGACCTTTCTTCAATGATCAGTTTTAAGATCCTGTCAGAAAATACTATTGGCCGGGGCAGGTTTGGCGATCTTTATGATCTTAAGCCATTTTAAAAGCAGGATGACCGGGTAAACAGGATCCAGTTCATGCCAACGCCTTCCGAAATTAACAGAAGAAGGGCGCTTATGATGATTATTATGATAAGATTCTCCCAACATCAGGAAATCTACAAAGAGCAGGTTATGCGACGTGTTCTTAAGCTTGAAATTAATATAACCGTATTTATGGGCAAACCAGTTGATAATGGCCCCATGAAACGGGCCCATCAGGATGACTACCGGAATGAGTAAGAACAGCCAGAATGAGGAGGCAAACAGGATAAAGAGGGTTACATACACCGCGATCCACAAGATTTTGGAGAACAAGGAATTGCCCCACTTGTCAAACCCGGGCCATTCCGGCAGGTTTTTGGTGAACCGGGATTCAATGGGTATCGTGCCTCGGACCACGCCTGCATAAATATTCTTCGTCCGCCACATCATACTGAAAATGTTAGAAGAAAAATTAGGTGAATGCGGGTCTTTTTCTGTATCTGTATAGGCATGATGCATACGATGCATGATCGCATAAGCCTTGGGGCTCATGTAAGATGATCCCTGGGTGATGTACGCAAATATATAGAAGAACCGCTCCCAGAATTTATTCATATGAAAGGAGCCGTGTGCAGCATATCTATGCTGAAAGAAGGTTTGTGAGAACAGGGATAAATACCATAGCCCCACGAAAAAAATGATGATAATCATAAAATCAATTTTTGGATTAAGAAAATGAATGCAGAAATTGATTTTAAAAGGCCACCTTAGTGAGAGAAAGTGGTAACCAAAAGAATGGATCGCTGGATTCTGTGAGAAATAAAGTTACGCTTTCTAATGTTAACAAGGATACAATAATGTGGCGCAAATTGTATGCAAATAAAAAAAGGTTTATGATTTTCATATCATAAACCCTTGATTACCTGGTGACCGCGTCAGGATTCAAACCTGAAACCTTCTGATCCGTAGTCAGATGCTCT
>CAZFKK010000534.1:0-2067 GCA_964519735.1 uncultured Taibaiella sp. | reverse complement strand
TTCTGCTGCTGTTATATTCTTATTTTGCTTTATCAATGAGAATACATTGTCATTTCCAGTGACCAGCACTATGTTTACACTCCTGTAAACAGCATTCAGGGGCGAGGTAATGGCTAACGATCTACTTACTAGAAATTTGCTTTGATACCGATAGAGGGGATTATGCCATACTGATTAAAAGATCTTTATTGCTTGATGCAAACATAGGAGACAGGACTCATTTTCTTCTTTCTTTAATCTGCTTTTTACTGCATTGAATCAAATAGAATGGATAATTCTCTGCTATCTCACCAACCTGGCATAGACCATAGGAAGCAAATTCTTCGTGAATGGAATTCTTGTCGTAGAAAAACATTTTCACGCCGCCGAACTGTTCATACCGGTCTTTGCTGATAAATGTTCCCGTTTTATAGGTCGGTGCATCTTTCGTAATAGCGCTGAAAACCATTATCCCGTTTTCTGTAAGCTGATCGTAGCAGCCTGCAATTAGTTTTGTTCTTTCATCTGCATTTAATAAGTGAATTAAAGCATGGCAGAAAATACCATCGTAACGGTTATTGTCAAACGGCATATCAGTTACTGATCCGTGATAGATGTTCAAAGATTGCCCGTAATGTTTTTCCGCAAGCTCGATGGCAGTTTTTGAAATTTCAATACCTGTCACTTCCATTCCTTTGCTGATGAATGCCTTTGTATTCCGTCCATAGCCAATGCCCGGGATCAATATTTTTTTAAAACCTTTTTCAGAAAACATTTCCGCAGTGAACACAGCAGATTTGACCGGCTCAAAGCCCCACATTTCCTGTTTCTCCTGGAAGCTTTGCTCCCAAAATTCTGTCATTGATTGCTATTTTGGTTGATAATATAGGGGTAAGGTAATAAATTCTTACCACATCAAAATGGTACTGGCTGAATGTACTGATCCCGGATCTTCTCTAAATAGGGATATCCTGTCATTCTTCAGGATCGCGACGCTCGATAGTCATCCAGCTGAAGCTGTCGCCGTCTTTACCTGGAGTCCGGATAAGGCCCGGTATGCTCTCCATCAAGATATCTTTGACAATCAGTTTTACAATATCCGGTCTCAATTTCATCGTGTATAATGGATTCATTTCCTCGAAGTTACCATGACCTATGACGGTTCTGTCAGATATATAGGAAAACACTTCCTTTATCCCTTTCTTGCATCTTATGAATGCGGGCTTCAATTGAGACAATAACTTCAAACTCTTCCGGAAGTCCTCTTCCATAGGATTTCCCGTTGCCGCTGCATCCGTCCACCGTTGCAAGAAAGTCCCTTTCGGATCAGATTGCTCATAAAGATGGATATCAAAAATCGGTTTATCCGTACCGGGCTCTTTTCCTAAATGTGCGAGGAGCACATGATAGCCGTCATTAAGATGGCCGATGATCACATAACCATCCTGATCGGAAAGGCCTTTTTGCCCGGGGCGTCTTTTAACTAGTTTATTCATACCAAAAATTTGATTTGTTAATGAGCAGTTTAAATGTGAGTATTAAGTCTGGACCCTCCGATTTTTTGGAATCCATGAGATAAAATTAATAAAAACAAATAAAATATACTGGATATACCTTGTTTTTATACCAGAAATGAATGCATTTTGTCGCAGAATGGTAAATTATGAATGAAAAAACTGACGGAACGATGAAATTTGCAAACGTTCTTACTTGCTTTTCAGGAATTGTATCGGCGCCGGCATGGAAAAACTTAAAAAGCATTATAAAAAATTACTTACTATTTACTCAATGTCAGGATAGATATTTTCGTCTTAAAAGGTATAATGGCTTTCAGATCTATGAGAATATTATTTTTACGTTCCCTCTCCTTGATAATCGGCAGTTTTCTTATTGCTGTGTTGGTATACAGCTGTACCCAACAAACCAGGTATAATATTTTTGATAGCACAACAATAAATATCATCAAGCAAACAGGCTTATCGGGTGATCAGGTAACGCACGATAATGATACCTGCAAAGTGGGCAGCTTCTACGTTTCCTTTTCTTTTAACTTTCGGTCTATTAGCCATCAGTCCAGCAACGATTGGA
>CAZFKK010000533.1:0-2097 GCA_964519735.1 uncultured Taibaiella sp. | reverse complement strand
AATACATCCACTTGCTGTACATCCGCCACCCACTGCACATAGTGAGGAGATCCGGTATTCAGTACCTGGAAAGTGGGTCCAAATTCAATTTGCGTCACATCCTGCATATGCAAGGCAACCTGGTGGTCAGGCAATATCTGTGCTTCATGCAACCCGTCGATAGCTCTGAACTGCATCTGTTCACCAGTCACTCCCAAATAATGGGCAAAAGCTGCTATGCACCGCCCCCCGTTACCACACATGGTACTTTCATGACCATCCGAATTGAAATAAACCATTTCAAAGTCGGCTTCAGCATCAGGTTGCAACAGCATTAATCCATCCGCGCCAATACCAAAATGCCGGTCGCACATGCCCGCTACCTGGGTGGCAGACAGGCTGATCGTACGCTCCCGGTTGTCCATCAGTATAAAATCGTTACCCGCTCCCTGGTATTTATAAAAATTAATTTCCATCTCTGCAAAAGTAATGGCTTTTTACAAAACGACCCTCACCGGAAAAACGGTAGCCGGCAGATCCTACTCCATTTTGATTCATGAGGGCTTCGCCGTTCATTTGTTCTTTGCGTATTTTACGAATGAAAAATTTCATGTATGTTTGCAGCCTCATTTTCCCCATATTTTACTACTGGCACATCTCTTATGCAAAAAACCAGCTACCCAAAAGAAAAAATAAAAATCCTCCTCCTGGAAAACATCAGTGAAAAAGCTGTAGCTCATTTTAGAAACAACGGATATACCTCTGTATCCTGTATATCAGCAGCATTGAATGAAGAAGAACTGACCGAAGCAGTAAAGGATGTCCATATCCTGGGGATCCGCTCCAAGACACAAATTACCGAAAAGGTACTGAAAGCTGCAGTAAAATTGCAAGCCATAGGCTGCTTCTGCATAGGAGTCAACCAGGTAAACCTGGAGGCAGCTACACACTATGGGATTGCTGTTTTTAATGCGCCCTACAGCAATACACGTAGTGTGGCTGAGCTGGTCATGGGAATGACCATCATGTTAATGCGCCGGATTGTTGACAAAAATACTGCTGCACACCAAGGGATCTGGCTTAAGGAAAGCAAAGGCAGTTACGAACTAAGGCAAAAAACCATAGGTATAATTGGCTATGGTAATATTGGAACGCAGGTGGGTATTCTCGCAGAATCTTTCGGCATGAAGGTACGTTATTATGATAGTCAGACCAGATTGCCCTTAGGGAATGCCATAGCTTGCCCTACCTTACAGGATCTGCTGCAGCAAAGCGACGTAGTGACCCTCCATGTTCCGGAAACACCACAAACCTTCCTGATGATGGGATCTGAAATGCTTCACCAATGTAAAACCGGAGCCTTACTGATCAATTATTCCAGGGGTTCTGTAGTGGACCTCGAGGCCCTGGCGATACACCTGAAGCAGGGGCATATCCGGGGCGCGGCCATTGATGTCTTTCCTGAGGAACCCGAAAAAAACGGAGCCGCCTTTTACTGTCCTGTTCAGGGTTTACCCAATGTGGTATTGACCCCACATATCGGTGGATCTACGGAAGAAGCACAAGACCATATCGCCGAAGAAGTAAGCTTGAAATTATTGGGTTACCTGGAATTGGGTATTAGCCTGGGCTCTAATACCATACCCCCGATAACGCTCCCTGCGATCCAGGGAACCCACCGGATCCTGCATATTCACAATAATATTCCCGGCATACTCAGCGCCGTCAATACGCAACTGGCCGAAAAAGGAATTAATATCATCGGTCAATACCTGAAAACAAATGACCAGGTAGGCTATGTAGTGCTTGATGTAAATAAACAACTATCTGGTCAGGCGCTTGATCTACTCCGCCAGATACCGGGAACGGTAAAGGCAAGAATTTTGTATTAATTTTTAAACCCTTGAAAACTATAAGCCTTTCATTTATATAACATTTACAGTTTTAAAACTACTTGTTAAAGTAGCCTATCCCGGATCCGCCTCCCTAATTTATGCTTAATTTTACAAGGTAGAAACGAATCTAAGTATGAGATTATTGAAGAAGTTATTGTCTTTCAGATGGATAGTGCCCCTATGGGCTTGTGTAGCAGCTTTAGGGGCACAGGCACAACCTGCG
>CAZFKK010000532.1:0-2098 GCA_964519735.1 uncultured Taibaiella sp. | reverse complement strand
AGAATTTTTCTTGGCAGAAAAATTCTTTAGTCCTATTTTTTCCATTTTCTGAAGCTACAAGGTATATTTTTTTTCATCCTGTAAACCATCAGATCATGTATTACTCTTTACGCAGACTGCTCACGTTATCCTTATTCAACCTGGGTATGCTGGGTGCTACAGCTCAGACCATAGCTACCTTTGACGACCTTCCCTTGCCCGGGCCAGATACTTTCCATATAGATCTTTCCGCAGATCTTACTTACTTTCAAAACGGGGGCGGCCGCTTCGAATCAAAATGGGAATCTGTTGGCGGCTACATTATGGGAGAAGGGTTTACCTATTCCAATGTGTCTACTACCGTCCTTAAAGATAGTTTCGATATGCGGTATCAATATGCAGCCAGTACAGGCAGCGGCTATACAGGCTCCTCTACTTATGCCGTAGGGTATGCTTATAACCCGGCTAAGATCATCCTGGATCCCCTTGCCGCCCGCAACCCGGTAGCCGGATTTTACCTGGCCAATTCAGCATGGGCCTATGGCTATGCCCTGGAAAAATACGGTACCGATACCACAGGATGGGCACGGTTAAGTATTAAAGGATGGCGCCAGGGCAACTTTACCCCCGACTCTGTGGTGGTTTACCTGGCCGATTTCAGAAACCCCGCTAAAGATACGCCTATACTTACAGGCTGGAACTGGGTGGACCTTGCAGGCTTGGGTAAAGTGGACAGCTTATCCTTCCAGGTCACTTCTTCCAATGACTTTTTTCCCTCTTACTTCTGCATGGATCATTTCACGACCTCAGACAAGACCTGCCCTTTACCTGACGACCTGGCGCTGAAACAGCTTACCCCCGTTTCGGTTACCCTGCAATGGAGCCAGCCCGCGGATGGCGGAAGCCCTCAATATGAAATAGCTGTAGATGAAACGCCAACCCTGGCTCCGACCGCATCAGCGATCCTTGTATCTGCCCGGGAGCATGAGTTTACCCTGCTTCAGCCCAATACGCAATATTATGCCCATATCCGTACCCAATGTGCAGACGGCCAATTTTCAGCATGGGATACCCTTGCTTTTGAAACTCCGGTGGCTACCGGCCTGTCTGCACTTAACAGCCAGGACAACGGGGTCAGCCTGTATCCTAACCCGGCGACGCATGAGCTGAACCTGAGGACTGCAAAGCCTATGGATGTAACCGTTTATACCCTTTCCGGGCAACAGTTATTCAGCGAAAAACAAACCCGGAAAATCAAGGTGTCACATTTGCCTGAAGGACTCTACCTGGTCAAAGTAATGAACCCGGCGGACGGGCAGGTACATACTTTACGATTTGCTAAAAAAGACTGAGCCGGATAATATACCCGGTTCCCTGAATTTTCGCCTGTTTATCAAAGATCACCGGATCCGGCACCACCTTTAAGCCCTATATCATGAGCAGCCTGCTTTCCTATCGTCACCTGAGTGCGCTTTTACCGTTTCTATTCAGCCTGTTGCTCACTGCTTGTGTCAAAGATAAGCCGGAGCAACCTGACCCGGGAACCATAGGCAGGGAGAACAGGAAAATGTATATTGCCAATGAAGGAAGCCTGGGCAATGGCAATGCCTCGTATATGACCTGGAAGAAGCACATATTTATAATGATGTTTACCGCCAAAAAAACAACCAGGGCTTGGGAGATATTTTCCAGAGCCTGATCCGGATCGATTCCCGCATTTTTATGGCGATCAATAATTCTGACCGGATCACCGTAATTGATCAGCATGATTATTCCCTGGTAGCGCACATTCCCCTGGCCAAACCCCGGTTCATGCTGCAGGTAAGCAGTGACAAAATGTATGTCAGCAGCCTGTACCACCCGGTTATTCATATTGTCAACCTGCACAGCCTGCAGGTTACGGGAAGTATCCGGCTGGATTATCCCAATACGGAGGGATTGTTGCTGCTGCAGGGAAAAGTATATGCCTGCAACTGGGATACTGCCTGTAATTATTTGTATGAAATTGACCCCGTAACGGACCAGATCAGCAACCGTATCCTGCTGGCCGGGTATGCCCCCACCCAGGTGTTGGCAGATAAACATCAGCAACTGTGGGTATTGTCAGGTGATGTGCTTC
>CAZFKK010000531.1:0-2107 GCA_964519735.1 uncultured Taibaiella sp. | reverse complement strand
AACCCGTAGCGCCGAGGTCCAGGGTTTGCCCGTTAAGGTCAAGTCTTCCGCCGTTAAAATCGATCGTTCCTGCCACAGTAACTTTGCCGGTTAGACGTATATCGTTCGATGACTTTTCAATACCCAGGTTATAAAGCTGTGTGGTACCATTGCCTCCTAATAAACTCAGGCCTGTTGGCGCATTTCCCCTGAAATGGAACGTATTGTTATTCTGAGCATTAATCATCCCTTCATTGCGGATCCCGCAGTCTTGCAGGACCATATGTACGGAGGTGCCGCCTGCGATCAACTGTGCTCCGGACGAAATAATCAGCCCCTGGGCTTGCAGGGAAGCCGGCATTAAAAATAAGCCGGTAAGTTTTATCCACTGTCTGGTCGGGTTGTAGCGTATCATAAAAATGGTCTTTCGGGAAGTAATTTTCGGATGGTATATCTTCGTAGATAGGATTGGGTTTTCAAAAAACAAGGATAACAAGCAGGGGTCATGATATAAAGCCGGTCAATAACATTTAGCGGAGCCTGATCACATTCAGGTAGGCACCGTTCCCGGCCTGCAGATCAAGCGAGCCACCATTAGGCCCGGTAACCTCCAGCGCAAGCTGGTCGTCTTTTGCCAGGCGAACAATACCCGTATAGGAATAGTTACTCATGGCTCCGGCCGGAGCTAACAGGGAGGGCAGGTATTTAACTGAATTTAAGGATAAGCAGGATTGTACAATTGCGTGTGCGGTAAAATTGATCCCGTAGGATACCAGGTAATGACCGCTTTCCAGGACGGTAAACAAATCACCGGCAGGGTTGATGCTCACCTGGCTGGATTCCTGGCCGGATCCCAGGGTTACCCTGTTGCCACCGGCAGCAAAAGTGATACGGCTGCCGGATACATTATAGGCATTGCCATAGGTTTCCGTATAAGCAGGACCAGGAGGACCAGGAGGACCAGGAGGACCAGGAGGGCCGGGAGCACCCTCCGGACCCGCGGGGCCTGCAGCATTAATATACTTCCAATTGACCGAAGGACCTTCATTGTAATAGAAGCCGGCCGGCCCCGAATTATTATCTACCTGGTAAACCAGCAATCCTGTTGCCGGCTGTGATAAGGCAAGACGTTCCGAACTTTGCATACGCGGCACTAACAAGCCTTTCCGATTGCTTTTCAAATCCAGCAGCGCGCTATTGTCCGGAAGGGAGCCATCATCATTAATGCCTATGTTCTGAGCGAAAAGGGCAAATGGGCTGCATAATAACCACCATAATATCCGATAACTCATTTTCTTTTCCATTATCTTTTATTGACTGTGATGACCCAAACTTATCATTGATTACACTTGTTATAAAACGGTACCAGCACTCCTACGGTCGGCGCTCCTTTTTTTCCCGGCTTTTCGTTATTTCCCGAATAAGGAATAAAGGTTCATATTTTTTCTGACAAAGAGGTGTCTGTAAGAGGTGATCTTTTTGTATGGTAGGGATTAATTTGTGTATGGTATAAATAACCTTTCCCAACCAGGTGGTTCTACAGAAAAGTCAGCCAGAGAAATCAGCCTGCATGTTGAGCTTTAAGGTAAATACGGCGCCTGCCGCTACCACTTACAAATTATAACCTACCTTATTCAAATTGCCTGTTGCCCCTATGCGGTTAACTCAAAAAAAATACCCATCTTTAAATTTGTCACCAGACCATAGCAATAATTAGGGTAACCGCTACCCGGTTTTTATTGCCCGACTTTCATTGCCCAACAGGCAGCACCTGCCCGGCATTTCCAATCTGAATTATTCACAACTATAAATACGCTAAAGATGAGACAAAGAGCAACACATCAAAAAGTAAAACAGGTCATTCTTCTATCAGGCTTGTGTATGACCTTATCGGCCATGACCCTTTATGCGCAGACTTTTGACTGGGCGATAAGTTTAGGAGCCAGCAGTTTCGATATCGGCTACGGAATAACCTCCGATGGGAAAGGCAATATTTATGTAGCGGGGCGATTTAACGGAACTATGGACTTTAACCCGGGAACAGGTGTGGACACACTAAGATCAGAAGGCGGCAATGATATATTCCTGGCAAAGTATGATGCTGCGGGCAATTACGTATGGGCAAAAG
>CAZFKK010000530.1:1442-2112 GCA_964519735.1 uncultured Taibaiella sp. | reverse complement strand
AGGAAATCCGCCGGCGGTAAACCTGCATTGTGGTCCCGGTAAATTGGGGGCAGCGATCACGTCGAGTGTCGCATTTGACGACCTTGCCCCATATATCTTTCCATCGGGCGCTCTTTTTAAGCCATAAATGCGCTCATCGGCTATTTTTATTTTTCCATTGAGGATGATCTCAGGATCTCCGGAAGTGATATCCAACTGCCATAAACCACTTCCCGATATTGGGCTGGGGTCCGGCTTGGCGACATATAGCTTAGTCTGGTCAGGAGAAAAGGCAATGCCGTAACCGGCGCCATAGAAACTTCCGGTATCCGAAAACGGCAATATCAGCGGATTGCTGAGCGTCCCCGCGAGCACATCGAAATCATAAAGGGCAATATTATCCTGTGCTATGGCCAGTCTTTTCCTATCAGAAGACAGGTCTATATAACCAACAGCCGTACTGTACCTGTAATCTAATGCATGATAGCTTTTGGAAACCATAGGAACGGGATTAATGCCCTCTGCGGTGATATGATAGGCCTTAAAGCTGCTGTCATAACGGGTTACCGTAATGAGCCAGGCATCACAACGATCCCCCGCCACTGCAGCAAGATTTTCTGTCAGGCCTGTATCCACTAAAGTATTCCGGTATTCCGGCCTCACATCACCCCTACCTTCATCGAGCGACATG
>CAZFKK010000530.1:0-1432 GCA_964519735.1 uncultured Taibaiella sp. | reverse complement strand
CAATAGGTCAGTTTCCCCCAAGTATCCGTTCCCGATCCGTTACCAACCCCATCGCTAAGCGAAAATAAGAAATACCGGTGCGCCGTACCTGGATAAGGAATAATAACAGAAGCCTGACTGGTGCTGAAGGTGGTACTGCCTATGCCTGCATTATCCAGGTCTGCTCCATTCGGCATCACCACATGATCCCGGTTCCATACATTATGCCCGTTCGTATAAAAAAGAAGCTTCCCCGCATGATTGGAGATAGCAGCAGAACCTTCCAATTGCGTCATCCCTGTCTTAAAGGGCTGCGGAGGATCCGTGCCGAAATCGATGCCTGCAAAACCACCAAAAGCCCATACATTTTCGTATTGGGCCAGACAAGACAAGGAACCGCACAGGAAGACGGCCAATGACAACCCATAACCCATCCATCTACACCTCGAAATTAGATTGATCATCAATAAGGCATTTATTTTTGCTTCCTCATCCCTGCTCCGCAGCAGGAATGAATACAGCATGAAATATACTAAAACCGTAACTAATATAAAAACAAAAAAACAACATAAATCAAAATAGCGCAACGGAACAAAAAAACCAGGATAAACAGACCCAAAGGTTTCCCGGCATCCATCCGGTCCAAACTCCAAAAGTTAAAGCGGGTACCTGTAACAGTACCTGCTTTAACTTCGGTTACAATACTATAGTTATACGCGTTTAACGTATAATTTCAATCTTCCTGTATCCTACACTGTTATGACGTTTCATCCGCAGTATATAAATACCGGTAGGGAGATCCGTGGTATTGATCTGCACCCTGGATTTTGAACCCTGGTTTTCCCGGTAAACCAGGGCTCCGGCTATATTAATCAAAGCCAGCTCTTCCAGGCCATCGCCATTTTTATCCTCCACAACCAGGTATGTTCCGGCAGGATTGGGATAGATCCAAAGCTGGTTTTCCCCCTTGATGCCTATAGATAGATCTGCGGTAACAGATACATCTGTCCAAACACTATCCGTTCCACAATCATTTCCCGCCACCAGGAGCACCCGGTAAGTCCCGGCCTCTGCATAGGCATGGTCCGGCTGTGCTTCCGTACTGCTGTTGCCATCTCCAAAAAACCAGTTCAATGAATGCAAATCTGATTCGGCATTTGCTTTAAAGCGGACCGTCTTAGCTTCTAAGTAAACAACGACTATAGAGTCAACAACCGGGGATTGCTCCAATTCCAAGACGATAGTATCAGCAACACCACAGCCATTGGCTTTTTCGATATGCAACCAGTAGGTCCCTGTTTCATGTACCGTAACACTATTGACCTGCGATCCGGTACTCCATTGATAGCTATAGGACGAATCCTGAGGCGCCACTAAGGCATAAGGAGCACAGGCAACAGTATCCGCTCCTAAAAATAATTCCGGAAGCGAGCATTGCGTCACAAAGGATGCC
>CAZFKK010000529.1:1816-2117 GCA_964519735.1 uncultured Taibaiella sp. | reverse complement strand
GCATCGAGCTTGATAGCTGTAGCCGTAGCTGAATTACCTTGGGCATTACCGGCTATACTTTTCGCCCATACGTAATTACCGTTTGCATCATATCTAGCTATAAAAAGATCATAATTGAACTTATTGGTGGTAGAAAGTTTAGCTAGGCCTGGGCCTGGGTCAAAGTCCGCAGTGTCATAAAATCTTCCGCTAACCAACACATTCCCTGATGAAGTTACCGCTAATGAACTAATTTGTCCATTAGTACCACTTGCACTACCGCCTATATGCTTGGCCCATATATAGCCTCCAGTTGCATTAT
>CAZFKK010000529.1:0-1806 GCA_964519735.1 uncultured Taibaiella sp. | reverse complement strand
TATATTTAGCGATAAAGGAACCCTGTTGATAGATCTCTGGAAGAACAAGATTGGCTATGGCCGGAGAAGGATCAAAGTCAGCTGTGCCGTAAAAACTGCCGGTTATATAAATATTACCGGCATTGTCCATTGCTAAAGCAGAGGATTGGTCATAAGAACTGCCCCCCATACCATTCGCCCATAGATAATTACCATTGGCATCATATTTAGCTATAAAAATGTCAGTACCACCCGCACACACTAGATTAGCGGTGGCCGGAGAAGGATCAAAGTCTACAGTTCCTTGAAATTCACCGGTGATGTAGATGTTTCCAGAAGCATCCAGACGGATACTCCGCCCGTTTCCGTTGGAAAAGCTGATGCTACCGCCCATTTTGCGTGCCCAGAGGTAATTACCCTTGGCATCATACTTGGCAATATAAATATCTTGTTTACTAGAGGGATCAGTTGCCAACAGGTAGGCTGTGGCCGGCCCCGGGTCAAAATCAACGGAATCGCTAAAGCTACCGGTCAGGTACACATTGCCGGCAGCATCCGTAGTCGTTGCAAAAGCATTATCAATACGAGAGGTACCTGTCAGGACTTTGGCCCAATTGAGGCTCTGAGCGCGTGTTTCCAGGGTGCAGGAAAAGGGCAAAAGGAACAACAAAAGAATCCGGGATAAGGAAACATACATTTTTTGCATAAGTTGGTTTTAAATGTTAATGAAAGATGTGGTGCCTTTTGGTCATCATTTGAAAATGAGGGCCGCAATTAAGGTCAAATCATTGCGGTTTTAAAATGTAAATAACTATAATTTGGAGAGACGAATTATAGAGTAAATACTCTATAGTTTTAATTGTAATGTGTTTTGGGGTGGTCTGCTTTCTGAAGCCAGGTTGTTGATCAATTGAATTGGTTGTGCTGCTTAGCTTGTATTAAACGGTAGGAAAAGTAGGGTAGGAGCTCTTCTTCAATGGCTATGCCTCTATGGTTTATGTGGTATGGACACCACCTAAGGGTTGTACTTGAGGAAAATTCCTTTTCAGAGTTGTAATAATTTATCCTTGTCGAATTCTATATGAACCAACGTGTCTTGACCCTTTCGGGAATGGATGGCGCAATAGCCCTGCAAGGAGGCTACCCGCTGTATAAGATTAGTCAAGCCCATACCCGTATGGGGCTTTTCCTCTGGATTAAACCCAATGCCGTTTTTGAAGTTAGTTAGTTCATTAAGGCGAGCATGCTTTTTTAATCTTCTGCATTAACGCTTTAGCTTTGTTGGCAATTTGAATATCCTGATGATAGGAAGAATACCTGGAAGTCATAGACATATCTAAAAGCCATTGTTGCGTCTAGTAGTCATCAGGTCAGGTTAAACCTGACTACAGTGATATGAAATGTAGTAAACATTAAAAGATATGATTTTGCAGGTGTGTCAACAATATGGAGGGAAAGGAGATGATAGGCCAGGAGCCTAACCTATCGTTCAATTTTTATAGCATTGGTAAACTGCGTAAGAAATGATGGTGATGGTTAACACGAAACCAATGATGGCTGTAAGTCGCGTTGCCAATCTGTTTCTGTAGCATGAATTCTGTTCATAGTACTGAAAGGGATTTGTAACCGGAAAGTATTCCCGGTTGGTGAAAAAAAAATTTAGAGATGGATTATATTCTTATCCTTTATTTTTTACTTATAAAGAATAAAGAAAGGAATATAAGGGCAGACTCAATTGTTACCATATATTGGCAACAATTGCTATGCTATAACTTGATAGCTTGCCGTTTTATGCTGTAATTGAATAAAGATAGGATTCCTTTTCCA
>CAZFKK010000528.1:0-2122 GCA_964519735.1 uncultured Taibaiella sp. | reverse complement strand
GGCCAAGGCGATAGGAGGGACCGGAACAGACCGTGGGTTTGGCGTCACTGTAGATAAATTTGATGATGTGTATGCAACCGGCGGTTACTTAGGCAAAGTCGATTTTAACCCGGCAACTGGTGTTGCAGATACTTTTTTCCTGAATAGTAATAATATGGGAAATGCAGAGGGTTATGCATTTAAACTTTTAGCTAATGGTGATTTTGCCTGGGCTAAAACAATTGCCGGCGGTGTTACCGGCTCAGCAGGCTCTAACCAGGGATTTAAGATCCTGACAGATCCGAAGGGCGCTGTATATACTACCGGGGTTTTTCAAGGTAAAGTAGATCTTGATCCGGGCGCAGACTCGTTTGTGCTGCAGCATAAGGGCGGTAACTCAGATGTGTTTATCCATAAAATGTCTTGTGCTGAGGAAAGGACAACCCTTACCGTAATCCGGTGCGAACCCTTCGAGTATGAAGAAGAGACTTATACCGAAACGGGTATCTATACGCATACCTTTGCCTCTGCTTTAGGTTGTGACAGTATTGTCACCCTGGAGCTTACGATCAATGAAATTACAGAGCCGATCATCACGGTAGATGTATTTGAATTGAGTACCGTTGCTGTATATGATCAATACCAATGGTTCCTTAACGGTATGATTATTCCGGGGGCTACTCAAAGAAGCTATTCTGTTGTTGAAAATGGAAGTTATACGGTGGTTGTGGAAACTAAGGAAGGATGTAAAGATACTTCTGCTGCCTATGGGGTAACCAATTGGGGAGAAACCGGCATTTCCGGTGCCGGAGGTAAAACGGGATCTGTTCATGTTTATCCTAATCCTGTAACGGATAAAATATATGTAGCTGCATCTGTTGATGTTGACATGCAATTGACGGGTATCGACGGTAAAGTATTGAAAAGAACGACCGATGTGCGTACCCTTTCTGTAAGAGATATTGCTGCAGGGATCTATTTACTCAGCATTAAAGACAAAAAGGGCAGCTTGTTGAAGGTGGAAAAGATAATTATAGCGACCCATAATTAACCAGGAAATCACGATAGTAAAGGTTTCCGTTTTAGAAAGTATATTTCTCTGACGGGAACCTTTCTTCTATCGGACCCCCATTGGAGTATATACGGGGGGAGCAGATGAATGGACTCCGGTCCTTATAGCAAAATAGCATAGCATTTGAAGAACCACGCAGGACGTAGCCTGTTTATCTGCCTGATTATGAAAATACAAAACCGGAGACAATACTATGTTTACATTATCACCAACAAAGCCAAAACCAGGCTGATGACTGGCGTAAGCGGGGATATGGTAGCCTCCTACATGTATTGGCGCCAGGTTGGTCATGCGTCAGCAGCTCCCGAGGAGGCCTGTATCTACCTGGTGTATAAGGAATGTTTTGATGATGTATTAACTGCTGTAAACAGGGAAATGGAGATCAATAGCCTTTCACAAAAAAAACAACAACAATTAGTGAGCGCTTCTAATGAAAACTGGGTGTTTTTGGCTCCCGATGTGTCAGAACAAAATTGAAATTGGAAATTGTACCCTATTGCAGTTTTCTCCATATATCCTCGTTAAAGGCTTCCAGGGAAGGAAGTTTTATTTCTGCCAGGCCAAAACCCGGGTCCTGGTATTTAGCTGTTTCCGGTACTACGATCACCTTCATACGCGCTGCTTTGGCTGCTATCATACCATTTAAGGAGTCTTCTAAGGCCACACAGTTCCAGGGAGATTCATTGAGGGCATGGGCGCATTGAAGAAAAACCTCCGGATGAGGCTTGCCGAAAATGGCTGTATCTGCTGAGACCAGCGCCTCAAACCAGGAGCGTAAGTGGTAATGATCAATTAATTCATCGAGCATCCGCATAGGTGATGATGTAGCCAGGCCTCTTCTTATGCCATTTTGCTGCATCCATTCCAGGCAGTTTAATGCTCCCGGCATAATACGCCCGTTTTGTTTTGCCCGGCTAATGATATTATCAAGAATATCTTCTGCAACCTGGATGGCGCTGGCGTTGCCGGGCCAGGGGAACCTTTCCTGCCAGTAAGCGGTGACTTCATAGATGCGAAGCCCGGTGGTTTCCTTAAAATGTTGTGGAAGGATCGGTATCTGGTAATGGCGGG
>CAZFKK010000527.1:0-2123 GCA_964519735.1 uncultured Taibaiella sp. | reverse complement strand
ACCCGGCACACCCTCCAATAAAATATGCCCCTGGGTCAGTAAGCCGATGAGTAATCGCTCTGCCATATGCTTCTGCCCTACCAGCGCTTTGTTCAGCTCCATCATCAGCAAGTCTATAAAAGCACTTTGCTTATGTATCCTTTCATTCAATTCACGAATATCAACGGCAGCGGTTGATACCGTTTGTTCCAGATTATGTTCCATAATAAATAATAAATTAAGTTATGCTACGAAGGCACACCCGGCCTCGCATCAATTGAATATCGCCTTAAATAAACAAGTAAAAATTCAGACTATATGGAAGAATTAAAATGGAATACGAATGACAAAAAGAATGTGCTAAGCTAATTTTAAATTTATAATCACTAAGTTAATTGAAGGTTAATGTATGGTCAGCCGGATGTCCGGGAGAAATATGCCCTTTCCTCCGACAGGTCTACATAGGGGTACCGGGCGGCTAACCGGTCAATTTTTTGTAAATAATCAGCACAGAATTTTTGATGCTCCCTGGTATCCGGGAAGCGCACCTTATGCTGCCGGGCCACCTGGATATCCTGGAAGGCCTTTAAGGGCTGATGGGCTTCAGGAGCGATCCAGTAATGGGCAAACTGGTCCCAGACATATTGTGTCGCTATATAATTGGGATGAACCATATCACTATCGTAAAACCTGTAATCTCTTAAAACATCTACAACCATCTCATAAGCAGGGAAATAGCTGCATTGCTCTTCTTCCTCTGCCAATTGGTGTACCGCTTCAATAAGCCTGGCCTTGCTCCTGTTGTTTTCTACCACGCCATCCCGCACATGCCTTACAGGGCTAATGGTAAAGAGTACCTGTAAAGCCGGGTTTATTCCTTTCAACCGTTGCAATACTTCCTTGAATTCCAGGACAATATCTGCTACCGGCAACAGTCTTTTTTCAAACCAGCCGGCCGGCGCCCGGTGGCAATTCGCTACTCCTCTTGTGGCTGGGACGCCTTGCCCCTGGTTGGTAAAATATTGAAAAGCAGAACCTAAAGTAATGATCAACCATTGAGTTTGCTCCAGGAAAGCTCCGGCTTCCTGTACGGAATGATTCATTAAGGATAAGGCGGTATCCCGGTCGGTATGGGAGAAACGGGAATGAAAATCCCAGTTATGCCATATTTCATGGAGGCAAAACAAATCAGCTGCTGTATATACTTTTTTGTCAATATAGGTATGCAGGCTCTGCACGACACTCAAAGGGTTGAACAGGATGCCATGAGGGTTAGCCATAATACGCATCTTACCCGATGCCATCCTGCTGCTCATATGCTCCGTAAAGCACGAACCTGTTAAAAATACCCGGTCCTGGTGCTGTAACTGCAACACCGGTTTTTTCATCGTTAAGGATAAGGTAAAATTCATGGATTGGTTATTATTCTTCTTTCAGGCAAACCGGTTGCTGGGCTGCTTTCTGCGCGGGGTATATTGCGGCCAGTAAGCCCACGATAAACAGCGTTACCAGGATCAGCCCAAAATCATCCGCCTGCAACAATACCGGGTAGGCTTCTATAATAAAATCACCGGGTAAGGTGATCCAGCCAAAATAATACTGGCCGAGGCAAACCAGCAGGCCTGCACAAAGACCCACAACGCCGCCTGCCAGGGAAAGCAATATCCCCTTGGACAGGAATACCAGCCGTATCCATCCATTAGTAGCCCCCATGGATTTCAGTATAACAATATCCATTTTTTTCTCTAATACGAGCATGGATAAAGAACCGATCATATTGAAAGAGGCTATGACCAGGATCAGGAGAAAGATGGCATATACCGCCCATTTTTCCCCTTGCATGATCAGGTATAAGGTCTTATTTTGCTCAAACCGGTTAGCTATCATAACTTCTTCACCCAGTATCTTCTGCAAAGCTCTCCTTACCTTATCCTCATGAGCGCCGGGCCTGAGTTTCACTTCTATCGACGAAATTTCCTCCCGGCTTCCAAATAAATGACGGGCTGCTTCCAGGGTGGTCAGCACGTATTTGCCATCAAACTCCTCCTGTATGCGGAAAACGCCCTGGGGCTTCAACAGCATACTATTTAAGGCAGCGTCCGGATGCTGCGACAGGGACGCACTTTCGCGGGGATAAAAAACGG
>CAZFKK010000526.1:0-2156 GCA_964519735.1 uncultured Taibaiella sp. | reverse complement strand
CTTCAATGAAGGTCTCGTTATACCAATATATCACATTGATCAACGGCAAAACTCAGGTTATTTCCCGTTATTTCTACACCATTCGAAAAATGCTGTAATCTCCGAAAATAATTATCCGAAGGAAGGTAATACTTTTACTCTAAATAAGTTTACGCAACTTCTTTTGATTGTCTTTTTTAATTTTAAATATTTTATTATGAGAATCAGTATTCTATCTTTATTTTTCTTAGCCATTAATGCCATATACAGTATTGGCCAACAAAACCATTACAATCAACGCCCCGACTATTTAAATGCAAACAGCATTTGGGTCTTCGGAAATAAAGCCGGATTAGACTTTAATAATCATAGTAATGGAAATCCTGAAGCTATTCAAACCAGGATGATTGGTAATGAGGGGTATGCTTCGGTTTCTGACCCTGTTACAGGGAAATTACTATTTTACACTAATGGGCAAAGCTGTTGGAATAGTAAAGATCAACTAATGCCCAATGGCGAAAATTTATTAGGAAACGGACAAGGGCTTTCCACAGCGCAGGGTGTTTGTATTGTTCCTTTTACTGATTCCCAAGGAAAATATTATCTATTCTCCCTCAATGGATTGACAAATCATTCAGACTACGCTCAAGGATCATTGTTTTATTCTATTGTTGATATGAATTTAAACAGTGGTTTAGGGGATATAGATCCTGGAAGAAAAAACATAAAATTAGATTCAGACACGCTTAGCGAAGGTATGATTGCTATTCCAGGAGATAACTGTGATATCTGGCTAATGGTTCATACCTACAATAAACCAATATATAAAGCATATCATATCACTGCTTCGGGAATTAATACTACACCCAAAACTTCAACAACTGAAGGACTATCCAGAATCGCTACAAAAACTTTTGCCACATCTTATATGGCTATATCACCAGATCGCAAGAAGATTGCCATATCCAGCAGAGCTCATGACCCTAATTTTGCTAATCATAATGCTGTTTGGATAGGAGATTTTGATCCTGTAACCGGAGAGGTTTCCAAGACGATAAAAATAATTGATTTTGCCAAGTGGGCAGTGCCACTATTAATTCCTAGAGGTGTTTGTTTTTCACCTGATAATTCCAAACTATACGCAATAGTAGGACCCACAGGCAGTAATTTGTATCAATATGACTTAAGTGTTTTTGACTCGGCTTCAATTGTAAGTTCAGCTACTAACATAGGGCTAACGGGAACAGGAACAGCTTACAGCATGCGCTTATATAATGATACAATTTATATGGATATATCAGAGACTATTAATAATATATCGTATGTTAGCCGTATAAACCGGCCAAATCTTTCGGGAGCTGCATGCAATTATCAGAATGCCGCTATTCCCTTACTACCGGGAACAGAATGTAAGTTTGGATTAGGAAGTGAGGTTGTGTATGTACTTAGGGAGACGGTTACTCAAATTCTATTAGACACACTGATATGTGGCGCTCCGGAAACGGGTATAACTCTTACGGGAGAGGCCGGGTATGCTTCTTATGAATGGAATGATGGCACTTCCGGAAGATCCAGAGAGATCAATTCAAACGGTAATTATTATTTAGTTGCTAAGGATTTTTGCAGGCTACGAGTCGATACATTTATATTCCGTGGCATGGATTTTACAGGTCCAACAATTACTATTAATACACTGAATAAACGGCAATTGGGGACAGTATTATCCTATGATAGTTACCAATGGATGCTTGATGGCAACATTATCCCTAATGCAACGGGAAGTACTTATACCGCTTCTGTAAACGGAGACTATAGTGTTATTGTAGAAAATAAAGATGGTTGTAGCGGAACATCAGATATCTACAAGATTACAAATATAGAGGAGAGCAATATTCACCGGCTTTCAACTTTAACAAAACAGATAACCGTTTATCCCAACCCTGCATTTAAGACTGTAAAAATACAATCGCCCGTAGCAGTAGATGTAGCATTGATTTCAATAGAAGGAAGAATATTAAGGTATGCCAACAGGGCAAATGCAATTTCTTTAAATGATTTGGCTGAAGGTATATTTTTTCTGAAAATATACGATTTAGACGGCAATCTCATTAAAATTGAAAAAATCGTAAAAGCATCAAATTAGCAATCAAAATCTGCCCTCATACCTACTATTACAC
>CAZFKK010000525.1:0-2171 GCA_964519735.1 uncultured Taibaiella sp. | reverse complement strand
TATGTAAGCAAAGGCCTTCCTGCAGCCCGGTTAAGTACCGCTTTTGATAGTGTGACCTTATACGGGCAAGACCCGGATCATCGTCCTGATATTTATGGTAAAATTGGTAATGCGGGTGTGAGCGTCCCTTCTCTTGATGATGCAAAAAAGCTGTACAGCGGTTTTAACCTGGCTGATCCAAAGACCTCAGTTTCCATGACTATCAATGGTCCGGCACCTACCATTACCGCATTCTTTATGAATGCCGCCATTGATCAGCAATGTGAGCTTTACATCAGGGAAAATGGCCTGGAAGAAGAGGTGAACCGGAAGATTGACGCAATTTATAAAGATAAAGGTGTTCCTCGCCCTTATTATAGTGCCGGTGTAGGGGCAGGGCAACCTGCAGAAGGAGCCACTACAGAACTTCCTGAAGGTAATAATGGCCTGGGACTGATGTTACTAGGCGTAACCGGCGACCAGGTATTGCCGGCAGATGTTTATGCAGCAATAAAGAATAGAACATTGAAGGCAGTGCGGGGCACTGTGCAGGCGGATATTCTCAAAGAGGATCAGGCACAAAATACCTGTATTTTCTCTACGGAATTTTCGCTTAGGGTAATGGGGGATGTACAGCAGTATTTTATCAATAACGGCGTGCGTAACTTTTATTCGGTTTCCATTTCGGGTTATCATATTGCAGAAGCAGGCGCCAACCCGGTATCGCAACTGGCCTTTACCTTATCCAATGGGTTTACCTTCGTAGAGTATTACCTGAGCAGGGGCATGCATATTGATGATTTTGCACCTAACCTTTCCTTCTTTTTCAGCAATGGTATAGATCCCGAATATAGTGTAATTGGCCGGGTAGCACGCCGTATCTGGGCAAAAGCAATGAAACATAAATATGGGGGTAATGAACGTTCCCAGATGTTAAAATATCATATCCAGACCTCAGGTCGCTCCCTGCATGCACAAGAAATAGATTTTAATGATATCCGGACTACTTTGCAGGCTTTGTATGCTATCTATGACAATTGTAATTCATTGCATACGAATGCTTATGATGAAGCCATTACCACGCCTACAGAGGAAAGTGTACGTAGGGCGATGGCCATACAATTGATCATTAATAAGGAGTTGGGACTCGCGAAGAACGAAAACCCCTTACAAGGCTCTTTTATTATTGAAGAGTTGACGGATCTGGTAGAAGAAGCCGTATTGACCGAGTTTGACCGTATCTCTGAGCGTGGGGGGGTATTAGGAGCTATGGAGACCATGTACCAGCGGGGTAAGATCCAGGAGGAAAGTTTATATTATGAAACGCTTAAACATACCGGTGAATTCCCTATCATAGGCGTGAATACATTTCTGAGCTCGAAAGGATCGCCAACGGTCATTCCTGCGGAAGTGATCCGTTCTACTACCGAAGAAAAGGAGTTCCAGATCACGAATATCCGGAACCTCTGGAAAGGTAATGGAGAGAAAGGAGAGGAAATGATGGCACGGCTTCAGAAAGTAGCCATTCATAATGGAAATATCTTCGAGGAGCTCATGGAAACGGTCAAGTATTGTTCCCTGGGACAAATTACCCAGGCTTTGTTTGAAGTAGGCGGACAATACAGGCGAAATATGTAGTCCGCTACTGCAGCGCTTATTTTTCTCGCAGATTCCCCCAGATTTTCTTCGCAGACACGGAGTAGATTTTTACCTGCTCCGTGTCCCTATGCCTCTGTGTGGAGAAAAATCGCGTAAATCCATCTCATCGATGAAAAAGCCGTGTTCGCAGCACCTTCGTAGCGCACCTTGCGAGAAAAAACAGGATCAAGGTTGTATACCTCTTCTCTTCACCAGCTCCCAAAGCACAACTCCAACGGTTACAGATATATTCAGGGAGTGTTTGCTGCCCCATTGCGGTATCTCTATGCATCCGTCACAGAGGGCCAGAGCTTCATTGCTCACTCCATTTACCTCGTTCCCGAAAATAAAAGCCACTTTATCTTCTGTATCAAACTGAGTATGTTGGAGGTAGGTGCTATGGTGCGCCTGTTCTACCGCCCACACCTGGTATCCCTGTTCCCGTAGCTCCTGAATAGAAAGGGTGATGTCCTGCTGGTAGACCCAGGGTACGGTTTCGGTGGCTCCCAGTGCTGTTTTATGAATATCCCGGTGCGGGGGACGCGGGGTATAGC
>CAZFKK010000524.1:0-2171 GCA_964519735.1 uncultured Taibaiella sp. | reverse complement strand
TTGAGCATTCCCGCAGCAACTTCTCCCGTATAAGCGCCTGATTTTTCCTGATGACAATTTTGGGCAGCGAGAAAAAATCCCGGGCTGTCTTTCAACTGGCTTGCTGCCAGTGCCAATTGTGTAAAAGGCGGCGCTATAATGACCTGAACATCTGCTCCCGGCTCTGCACTACAGGATAAAATATCCTGAACCAGTTGTTTTCCTTCAAACAGGTTTTGGTTCATTTTCCAGTTGCCGGCTACAATTTTTTTTCTTGGCATAGGATTAATCATGATTATTTCAAATGATAGATTGAATGATTATCGGGTATTTATCAGCCTTTTATTCCTAATAAGGATCTTTGTTTCTCAGTATGCTCATAAACATATTTTAAAATGTCTGTTTCTGCCTCCGAAAGTTGCAGGTTCCGGCGCTCCATCATCCTGTTGGCCGTATCCATAGCTTTTTTCAGGGTATAGGTAACCATTCCTTCGCTACCTCCCCAACTGAAAGAAGGGATGAATTTTTCCGGGAAACCCGCTCCGTAAATATTACAACTGACCCCAGCTACCGTGCCGGTATTAAACATCGTATTGATACCGCATTTGGAATGATCGCCCATCATTAAACCACAAAACTGAAGTCCTGTGCTCATGGATTTCTGTTGGTATTCATTCCAGATTTTTATGGTATCATAATTATTTTTCAGGTTGGAACAATTGGTGTCAGCACCCAGGTTGCACCATTCCCCGATGACCGCATTGCCCAGGAAACCATCATGGCCCTTATTGCTGTTGGCAAAAAATACGGCATTATTGACCTCCCCCCCGACTTTACAGCCCGGGCCTATAGTCGTGGCACCGTATATTTTGGCGCCCATTTTGAGGGTACTGTGGTCGCACAGAGCCAGCGGGCCCCGAAGGAGGCATCCTTCCATGATCTCTGCATCTTTACCGATATAAACCGGTCCCGCAGAGGCATTGATGATACAAGGATAAACCCGGGCGCCCTCTTCAACAAAGATATTTTCCGGGTTTATGGCGGTAACATATTCCGGCAATGCCCGGGATACCCTGTTCCGGGTTGTTTCATTAAAATCCTCCCGGATAGCTGCTTCATTAAAGGAAAAGATCTCCCATATATCGTGCAGCATCCGGATAGGGTCTTTATAGGAAATAAGGTTGTAGGTGACCAGATCCGGTTGGAAAGGATAGGTCAGCTGTTCTGCAGTGCAGAGGGCAATCAGTATGTCATCGCTGATCAAAGCATCTCCCGGCTGCAACCTCTTTACCGCAGTTGCGAGGGCTGTATTGCAGAAAACGGAACTATGCACATAAGTGTTGGCGGTGTCCTTATAAGTTACGGGAAAAGCCTGCTGAAGGTAAGCTTCTGTCAGGGTACCGGATTTAGTATCCAGGTGATGTTCCCACCGCTCCCGCAGGGTATGGATGCCACAACGGATATCGGCTACAGGACGGGTATGGGTAAAAGGGTATAGTTGATTCCGGTCAGGAGTGTCAAATAAAATAAGATGCATGAGGGCCACAAATAATTCAAAGGCCAAAGTTCGGGAATTTTAAGAGAATAAGTACTAAAACGGTCAATTCCTTCTTTTTCCGGACATTACTCTTATTTCGCGGGGTAGAAACTTTCACCAATACCAAAGTAGGCTGCCATTAGGGATCAACGACCTGGTTCAGGGCAACCCGGAGGGGTTTTTAAATTGCCTTCTTTACGGATTTGCCAGGGCATAGGGTAAAGCCGCCAGATTGTTTATCTTTGCCCTTTTTTAAAATTTTACCCGTAAACGATTGAAAATGGTTTTACCAATTGTAGCCTATGGCCATCCGGTATTGCGGAAAGTAGCGGAGGATATTGAAAAAGGATACCCTGACCTTGATAAATTGATCGCAGATATGTGGGAAACCATGTACCATAGTAATGGAGTAGGCCTTGCGGCCCCCCAGATCAATAGATCGCTACGCATCTTCGTAGTGGATACGGTACAGATAGTAGAAGGATTTGACGATGAAGATAAAAAGGAATTCCCTGAGGAACGGCCGGTAAAGAAAGTGTTTATTAATGCACATATTGTAGCAACTTCAGGCACGGAATGGGCTTATAATGAGGGATGTTTAAGCATCCCCAAGATCAGGGAAGACATCAGGCGCACAGAAAAGGTAAGGCTCAGG
>CAZFKK010000523.1:0-2179 GCA_964519735.1 uncultured Taibaiella sp. | reverse complement strand
CCTCCTGTTACCTGCGCGTGCCCTTCGACGTGCCGGGTGGCGCCGATCTCCGCGATGGACCTGGGGGTAGGATTCGGCATCAGTTATGAAAGGATCTTAGGCCCGGAACAGAAAGTAGGGGTCATTCTTCCTTTATACCTGGTGCTTGAAGATAAGCAGATATTCGACCCGACCGGGACCAGGAATGGCGCGCAATACAATAGTTATTTCTTTTTTAACCCGGGGGTGAAGATCTACCCGTTCGGACAGCGTAAAGTAACCTATGCCGTTGGGCCCAGCCTCATGTTCGCGCATGGAGGAGGTAAAGAATGGCAGACGGATTACGAACCGGTGATCAATGCTCCTATCTATAAAGAAGTGGATATCAGGAAAACCCGCATTGGCATGCTGGTCAATAACTATGTTAATTTCCAGATCACCAGGGATTTTAACCTGGGATTGGAAGCCGGCCTCGGCATGCTGTATTATGACCGGGAACGCCGGGAATTCTCCGGTTATACCAATTATTACAATAACGGGTTTAATGTGACCGGTCAGTTTTCCATGACCTTTGGTTTCCGTTTTTAATCCTTGTACCGGGATTTATAAAAGGGCATTTGTTTTTGACGACAAATGCCCTTTTTTATTTTACTTTTGGCTTCATTATGCGCAGTATTTATTTAAAAGAATTAAAATCCTTCCTGAGCTCCATAGTGGGCTACGTGGTATTACTGGTGTTTGGAATCGCCTCAGGGCTTTTCTTATGGGTATTGCCGGATACCAATATACTGGACTATGGCTATGCCACCCTGGAACAGTTGTTTATCATTGCCCCCTGGCTACTGCTTTTCCTGATCCCGGCCGTGACCATGCGTTCTTTTGCGGATGAGTTGAAAGGGGGGACCATGGAATGGCTGTTTACCAAGCCCTTATCTTTAAGCCAGGTGATCCTGGGCAAGTTTTGGGCTGCCTTTACCCTGGTGGTTATTGCTTTATTGCCGACCTTGGTGTACCTGTTCAGCATTTACTGGCTGGCTATGGACAACGCCCCCCTGGATGCCGGGGCCATTATAGGAGCTTATACAGGTCTGTTACTGCTTGCCGGGGCATTTACTGCCGTAGGTATATTCAGCTCGGCGCTTACGGATAACCAGGTAGTAAGTTTCCTGGTGGCTTTATTTCTTTGCTTCCTGCTGTTTAGCGGTTTTGAGGCCTTGAGCCGTATCCCTGCTTTCCGGGGGGGCGCTGATTACTACCTGGGGCTGATAGGCATGGATTATCATTACAACAGCATCAACCGTGGGGTCATAGATACTCGGGATATTATTTATTTCTTTTCTTTAATTATAGTATTCATCGCCTTGACGCAGTATATCGTACAACGCAAAAGAACAAAAGCCTGATTATTGTGACAGCAACCATATACAAATCTACAGGCAGCTTCTATATTGCATATGATGATTCCGGAACCCAATGGAATTGCCGGGTCAGAGGCAAACTTAAGATAGACCAGGATATCTCCTCCACCAACCCCATTGCCGTCGGAGACAGGGTGGTCTTCAGTATTGAAGATGAGACGGAACGTACGGCCGTGATTTCCGGGATACTGCCCCGGGAAAACTACATCGTGCGGACTTCCCCCCACAACAGGCATCAGAAGCATATTGTGGCCGCTAACCTGGATCAGGCGGTGTTGATCGCGACGATTAAGAATCCCCGGACTTCCCAGGGCTTTATCGACCGGTTCTTAATTACCGCGGAGGCTTATCATATCCCCGCCGTCATCGTATGGAATAAGGCAGACCTGCACCAGGGTAAATATGCAGGTGAATGGGCGGAAAAGAACAGGATATTGAACGACATCGGCTATACAACCTTTACAGTGGATGCCCTGCAGGGTCAAGGTCTTGATCTGCTGCTCCGCCACCTTAAAGACAAAACTTCCCTGTTCAGCGGGCATTCAGGGGTAGGTAAGAGTACCTTGATCAATCATTTTATCCCTGGCCATAACCTTCGTGTAAAGGAAGTGTCCGGCTGGAACGGTAAGGGGCAGCATACGACTACTTTTGCAGAGATGTTTGAGCTGCCCGGTGGGGGCAGGATAATAGACACCCCTGGCGTGAAAGAGTTTGGCATTGTGGCCATTACCAGGGACGAGCTTTCTCATTACTTCCCCGAAATGAGAGACCGGATACAAGGC
>CAZFKK010000522.1:1877-2181 GCA_964519735.1 uncultured Taibaiella sp. | reverse complement strand
ACGAATTGGAAGTTGACGGGCAGGTTATCCCGGTTACCGATTCTGTTATCCTGTTGAACAGGTATTTTAAACGGCTGAACCTAACATTCTCAAGTGTTTATTTTGGCGACCGGTCCAACCTGCATTTTCAGTACCGGCTCGAGAATGATGCCTTTGGTGAGGAATGGTATGATGTACCCCATGAAGGAGCGATATCCTTCACCTCCCTGCCTCCTGGTCAGACGAAACTACTGTTGAGAAAGCAAGCGGGTTTTGGTTTGGAAAACTACACTTACGCCACCCTGAGTCTGTCTGTGCCAAGTCC
>CAZFKK010000522.1:0-1867 GCA_964519735.1 uncultured Taibaiella sp. | reverse complement strand
CCCCCGAGGGCCGCCTGGTCGACGGGCTGCGCCGCTCCCTCGGCCTGCCCACCCCACCCCCGGCCACCTCGCCCGGCCCCTGGTGGGCCTCCTGGTATTTCCTGCTGGCGGGCCTGTTGTTATTATGCTGTATGGTCTGGGGAATCATTCTCTGGCGTACGAGTCGCTGGCAAGCCCGGAACCATGCGCTGGAAATAGCGGTAGCATCCAGGACAAAAGAGTTGCATGAAATTATAAAAGCGTTTGAGCTATCTGACCATAAGCTGGGCGAACAATTGTTGTTTCAGAAAAAGATGAATAACAGCATTACGCATGATATCAATACACCCTTGAAATATCTCATGATATCTTCCCGCAGCTTAGTGGACAAGATAAGTAAAAAGGAATTACCCGCTCTTGAAGAGGTGCGGCATATCTATACCTCTTCCCAGCGTATCTACCAATATGCTCAAAACCTGACAGGGTACATGAAGGTGCGCCTTGACAGTAAAGATATCGTCCTGGAGGAATGCCGGCTTCATACCCTGGTGAAGGATAAGATAGAGCTGTTCCGGATCGCTGCGGATAGCGCGGGTACTACGATCAGTAATAAAGTAGAAACGCATTTTTCCTTGGAAACGCATGCTCCTTTATTGAGTATCCTGCTTCATAACCTTTTGGATAATGCGCTGAAGAATACATCAGCCGGCAGGATTGCCGTGTATGCGTATGCTGGAGAGGACCAGGTAAGTATTATAGTAGAAGATACCGGTATGGGCATTCCATGGGATATGCTCCATCAATATAATGCTTTTTTTAACGCCCCTTCATCGGTACTCAAGAATGTTTATACGGGGTTTGGTTTTGAAATAATCCGTAATATCCTGCCCTTGCTTAAGGCCCGGATCTCGATCACTCCCGGCGCTTCAGGCAGGGGCGCCCGGTTTGAAGTCATAATTCCGGTTCCATAACCGGTTGATTGTTGTCGTAGTTATGGAAAACGACGACCAGTTCAGGGACATTGGTCACTTCCAGCTTTTCAAATAATCTCTTTTTATAAGTACTTACGGTTGGGCCTTGCAGGTTTAAAGCAGCACATATTTCCGAAAACCCTAAGCCCCTGATCAATAAATTAGCGATTTCCATTTCCCTGTTGGATAGCTTGTCCAACGGGTTCTCAATGGATTCATCACCGGCTGAAGACTGTGTTTGCAATTTATTGTAAATAGCTTCACTTACATATCGTCCTTCCTGAAGTACCTTGAGTATCGCCTGTTGAATAACTTCTTCATCTGTATCTTTCTGAAGGTAGCCATGAGCGCCGGCTTTGATATAACGCAAAGCGTATAGCTCTTCATTGTAGGCGGAAAAGATGAGTATCTTAATGTTCTTTTGAATCACTTTGATTGGCGCGATCATGTTAAATCCATTGGTCCCCGGCATATTGACATCACAGATAAGGAGATGCACGGGAGCTTCCTGGAGACGGTTCACAATCTCTTTATAACTTTTTGCATGAAGGATAATGGCGTCAGGAAGTACTTGTCGGATCAATAAGGCAGTTCCCTGGATTACAATAGCATGATCATCCGCTATAAGGATGGATACCGGCATGTGAATGGTTGTTTGGTAAGATTCAAAATACTATACAAATATATATATTATTTTCCATACTCATTATATTTATGGATATTATATAAAATGTATTGATAATGAGTTAGGGAAGATTCCTGTTCGTCATTGAATACTTACCTGCCGGATAGGGCCGGGAGCCGGAGCATCCCGGCTTGTTCTGCTAGAGGTTAGGGCCCGGCAAAATTCTTATTTCCTATGAAAATGGATTTTGCCGGGCCCTGAAATCCTCCTGGAATTGATAAGGATATCCTCG
>CAZFKK010000521.1:0-2194 GCA_964519735.1 uncultured Taibaiella sp. | reverse complement strand
TTTAATAGATACTTTACGAACTGACAAACTATGGAAAGACACCTAAAACATCTTGACGAACTACAACGAGGCTTCATTAACGCAGTATGCATTCAACTAAAGACATACAAGGAAGCCTCTGAAATTTTAGAGGTAGATTTGGAAAGGATTCAAAAGCTGTATAAAGAACTAGATCCTGTTTGGAGGCCCATTGTAAAGGTTAGAGACAAATGGAAGGCAAAAAAAATAGCAGGAAACTTTTGGGACTTTTACCACTGGGTAAAGACAACCGAAGAATGTTGCCATTATTGTGGCATTACGCAAGACGAGCTTATTAAATTGCACGAGCTTGGAATTTCGAATAAAAGGACAACAAGAGGTAGAACTTTGGAAATAGACAGGAAGCTACCCAACGAAGAATATACAAATATCCAGAACTTGACTTATTCCTGCTATTGGTGCAACAATGCTAAGACAGACACATTCTCGGAGGAAGAATTTATGGTTATTGGAAAAGCAATATCAATTGTCTGGAAACGGCGACTGAGAAATAATTAATGGAGATCTGTTACTGTAACATTAATTACTTATAGAACCTGAAGGAAACTTAAATAAATGATTATTGGTAAGGAGACAAATACCGTCTATCTATCAGAAAGATTGCGTTCGGAATCCAGATCTGGCAAAGCCTGTGATACGCTCACCGCAATACTGGACAGGCATAAAATAATCTACCGATTCCTTAAAGGAACCAGGGATATTTGGTGCAGGGATTATATGCCTATCCAGACGTTACAAAATGAGTTCGTGCAATTTAGGTATGAACCCTCCTACTTGGAAAGAGATCTGGAGCTTCAATCAGACCCGAAGGAGGTCTGTAAGGCCAATAACATTCGGCCTAAATTTTCCAATATAAACCTGGATGGGGGCAATGTGGTCAACTGGTTAGATAAAGCTATAGTAACGGACCGGGTGTTTACTGAGAATCCTGCTTACACAAATAAAGCCCAACTCATTTCAGAAATGGAGCAATTGCTTCAGGCAGAGATCATCGTCATTCCCCATATTAACGGCGATATGACGGGGCATGCAGATGGCCACGTTCGTTTCGTGAACGGCAATATGATATTGGGCAACGATAGAACTATGGAATATAAGTACTGGAGTGCCGGTACGAATAAGGCTATTAAGCAACATGGCATTGAATATATAGATATTCCCTTTTTTACTTACCCGGATAAAAAATACAAAGACAATGCTATAGGCTGTTATGTAAACTATCTTGAGGTGGGCCACTTAATCGTATTACCCATATTTGAAATCCGGGGGAATAGGGACGAGGAGGTATACAATCTATTCACCAATATCTTCCCGGATAAAATTATAGAAACCATTAATTATAACGAAATCGGCTTGCATGGTGGTTTACTTAACTGTACTACCTGGAATATACACACCATCTAAAAATGGTGGCATACCCAGCCCTGTACTCGAGGATGAAAATGGACGGCTGCAATTTTTCCCCATACCCATCCCTTACAAAGAAGAGAACTCCACGACGAGATTTGATAACCTGACCATTATGGGCCAAAACTTGAGGACATCCTATATGAAAGATGTGAAACCCAACTACCGGGGAAGTGAATATTGCCATCTCGACCCGGATCTAAGGAAGGACTACCTGCCTAACCGACACCCGGAATGGAAGAGCGCATTCGGACAGGTGAGCAAAGCACAAGCTCATTTGAAAGGTCAGGAAATAGATGAAGCAGACATTTTTCTGTTCTTTGGTTGGTTTCAGTTCATCTATGATATTGATAAAGGTTCAACCCCGGAATGGCTGGCCGACCGTCCTCATGTTAAAATGAAGGAAAAGGAGCCATTTAAGGATAAAAAAAATACTGTTTACGTTGCTGCAGACTATATGGACTTTTCTGATGGCCGGCAGAATAATCAACCGGGAGCCGGCTGCCTCGCTTTCAATAAAGAATTGATCCTGACAGAACCTGGTCATACCAATAGGACAATGTGGAGATTGCCAGCCTTCCTTCACCCCAACATTGCAGGCGCATTAACCTATAATCCTGAGAAAAATTGGCGCCTGGAAGGCGATTATGCCTATTTGAAATCTGCGGCCATTGGTCAGGAGTTTGTATTCGAAAAAGAGGAAGATGTAGTGGAACAATGGTGCTTGAATCTGATCAGGAAAAACAGA
>CAZFKK010000520.1:0-2195 GCA_964519735.1 uncultured Taibaiella sp. | reverse complement strand
TAGTCTGTGATAGCCAGGTGATCTATGACGAGATCGTGCAGCATGGGGGGAAGGCGATCATGAGCCGGCAGGAACATGCCTGCGGTACGGACAGGATAGCAGAAGCGGTAACCGGGTTGCCCGGTTTTGAGATCGTGGTCAACGTACAGGGAGATGAACCTTTTACGCGGAAGGAACCTTTGGCGCAACTGCTACAGGTATTTGAAGGTGAGGCCGGCGCTGAGGTACGGATCGCATCCCTGATGCAGGAGCTTAAAGAAAAGGCTTTTGTAGAAGATCCCAATTATGTAAAGGTCGCCGTAGATCAATTGGGCAATGCTTTGTTTTTTTCCCGTTCTGTTATTCCTTATCCCCGGGATACGGCTGTGCCGGTAACTTATTATGAACATATCGGCATTTATGCTTTTCGCAGGTCTGCCTTGCTGGAAATTACCGCTTTGCCCTTGAGCCCCCTGGAAGCCGCTGAAAAGATCGAATGTTTGCGGTACCTGGAAAATGGTTACCGCATGAAAATGGTACGGACCGATTATATGGGCGTGGAGATCGATACGCCTGAGGATCTGGACAGGGCGGAAAAATACCTGAACGGATAAAGCAGGGAATTAACGCCCTTGTTGGTATTTGTTCGCCACCAGCATAATCAATTACCTTATTTAATTTATAATATTCAATAAAACATCTATACTACTCGTATGCAATTCAGGAATTTTAAAATGATAGGTTATGTGGTTTACGGAAGAGGTTGTTTCCAGCAGTTAGACGAACTGCTGGCGCCACAACGTAAAGCAGATGCCCCTATGATCTTTTTTGTGGATCATTATTTTGAACAGGACCCCGCATTTTTATCCCGTATTCCTTTAAGAGGTAAAGACCGGATCGTCTTCATTGACGTGACACAGGAGCCTAAGACATCTTATGTGGATCAACTGAGAGACGAACTTCAGGCCGATTACGGACAGGTAAGCGGCATCGTTGGCATAGGGGGTGGTTCTGTAATGGATATGGCAAAAGCCGTAGCCTTAATGATGACCAACCCGGGGTCATCGGCAGATTACCAGGGATGGGACCTGGTGCAACACCCGGGTGTCTATAAAGCAGGTATTCCCACTATTTCGGGAACGGGCGCTGAGGTAAGCCGTACTTGTGTGCTGACAGGGCCTACGCGTAAACTGGGGATGAATTCTGATTTTACCCCATTTGACCAGATTGTCCTGGACCCGGATTTGTTGAAGACGGTTCCGGCCGCGCAACGTTTTTATACGGCGATGGATTGTTTTATTCATTGTGTAGAATCACTGACAGGGACTTATCTGAATGCTTTCAGCCAGTCCTATGGCGAAAAGGCCCAGGATCTTTGTGAAGAAATATTTTTGCACAGAAGCGAATGGAGCGACCTGTCAGATGAGCAATTAATGATGGCCTCTTATGCCGGGGGAATGAGTATCGCTTACTCCCAGGTCGGGGTGGCTCATGCGGTGAGTTATGGACTATCTTACCTGCTGGGCACCAAACATGGCATCGGCAATTGCATCGTTTTCGATAAGCTGGGCGCATTTTATCCGGAAGGGGTCGAAAAGTTTAAACGCATGGTCGATTTGCATCATATAGATATTCCCCAGGGTATTACCCGGGACCTGAGCGATACCGATTTTGACAAAATGATCGATGTTTCCCTGGGTATGGCCCCTTTATGGGAGAACGCATTAGGGAAAGACTGGCAGCAGCAGATGAGCAGGGAGCGCCTGAGGGCTTTGTATGAACAATTGTAAGGGCTGATGTTGGGACATAAAATCTTCTGCCCCAACAAATCTCATTTTACTTTCTACTTTTTCTAAGCTACTTTTGCATTTTAAAAAAATCACAATAAATTACCCTTACAGGGTAGGTGTTTATGGAAGCAACACTCGAACAAGCCAAACAACTGGGACTGCAGGAAGCGGAATTTGAAGCGATAAAGGAAGTACTGGGCCGTACTCCCAATTTTAATGAAACAGCCATGTACTCTGTGATGTGGAGTGAGCATTGCAGCTACAAAAACTCGATCAAATACCTGAAAACCCTGCCGCGTGATGGTAGCCGTTTACTGGTCAAGGCAGGAGAAGAAAATGCAGGCCTTGTGGATATCGGTGACGGACTTGCGGTGGTATTTAAAATCGAATCTCATAACCATCCTTCCGCGATCGAACCTTTCCAGG
>CAZFKK010000519.1:0-2196 GCA_964519735.1 uncultured Taibaiella sp. | reverse complement strand
CAAAGCGTGTTCGGGACTTACACCCTAGAGTAAATATACATGCCTGACACACGAAAGGGGCTGCCTCAAAAGACAGCCCCCTTTTTGTGGTATAAAAACTATGTTTTAGTTCTTGATAATTTTGCTGACCAACAACGTAGTCTCATTGCTGACTTTAATAAAATATATTCCGGCGCTTAAAGAGGACAAACTTATTGTTGTTTTCATGCCTTGTACGACTTTCGTCAGAAGCGTTTTTCCTGCTACATCCATAATAGTAATCCATTCATCTCCCTTAACCGGCTGGCTAAATTCGATATGGACCTGGTCCTTTGCCGGGTTAGGATAGGTTTTTAAGTACGGACTACCTGCTCCGGTGCCATGAATACCTGCACTACCCTGCTTGGCGATGATGCTGGCCGAAGTGGCTTCGCAGCCATTGGTATCGGTAACCGTAACGGAGTAGGCGCCGGAATCCGTAACGACAAAGGAAGCATTGTTGGCGCCATCTACCGGTTCATTGTTGAAGTTCCATTGATAGCTGCTGTATAAATCACCGGTGGACAATACCTGGTTACTTTTAATGATCACAGGAACAGGTAAAGGATTTACCTTAATGTTTTTAGCTACCGAGGTGTCGGTACAGGTGCCATTATTGGTGATTACCTTGTACGCTCCGGCTTTCGTAGCCCCATAAGCACTATCCGTCGCGTTGGCGATGATCGTATCGTCCAGCATCCATTTATGGGTCACGGCCTTACCCGTGGTGAGCGCTACAGACTGCCCTTCGCATAGCTGAAGCGGACTGCCCTCCGGTTGGATTACCGGCAGCGGGCTGACCATGATGTCTATTTTTTGGGTATCGCTCGAACCGCAGGAGGCAGTATTGGCAATCACCTGGAGGATGCCGCTGCTGTCATTAGGGGAAACTGAAATGGAATTCGTGGTACTGTTGCCGGACCAGCCTGAAGGTACGATCCAGGTTTAAGATGAAATTCCGCTTACTGCCGGTACGGTATAGTTGTTGGCTGTATTTCTGCAAGCCAGAACCGGTCCTGTAATCGCAGCAGGAGTTTTGGGATTACAGCTCGGTACAATCTTAAAGTTATCAATCATCATATCCGGTGTCAGCGCGGGAGCGATGGGGTTTAGCCCGCTGCCGGTGCCATAAAAGCCGATGGCTATATTGCCGGAATAATCAGATAGCGGAATGACCACATGCTGGGTACCGTCGGCAGATAAAGGCGTTTGCGCGGTAGACCAGGATCTCAGTGTATTGTCATTCGACCAGGTCTCCCCGCCATCTGTAGAGATCACCACGGCAAAAAAATCATCTTCATCAAATTTTCCGGGAGTAGCTGCATTACTGTTAAACAGGCCCAGATCAAATTCCAGTTGCCAATTACCCGTGCCTAGATTTATTCCGGGGGAAATCAGCCAGTCATAAGTAAATGCAGACATGACGATACGGCCGGCGCCGAAAGTACCGGAATTTTTCCAGCCGTCACTGGCCCAGTTACCCGTTGCATAGCCGGAAGGAAGGGACGGCTGGGTAGTAAATTCAATCGTATCTTCCCAAAGCCCTCTCCGGGTTAGCCAACAATTGGGTACGGTACTGGCAAACCAGGCTGCCCCCGTTTCAAAGTCATAGGCATAGTTCGGCGTTAAGAACGGTGTCGGCAATACATTTAGGACCGGCGAAGTACTGGTCGTACTGCCACAGGTGACTACTACGCGATATTCCGTAGGAGTTTTAATTAATTGATCCAGTATCTCGTACCCGGTAGCATTGGGAATCGCTGTAAAGGCGGATTGACCGGAAACTTTTTTCTCCCATTGCAGTTTGATGCCATTTACATTGCTGGCTCCCTTTAACCGTAGATTGGTCAACAACATACCGGGGCAAGCCGTCAGTACATTGGACTGTATCGTTCCGGCAACAGGCGTTCCGGAACAGTTAACGGTAGCCGGCTTAAAGTTGAACAGCGTATTGGGTTTTGAATTGGCATAGTAATAAGGCGTGGTACTATTATAGGAAGTAACGTTATTGGTATAGATACACTGGTAAAGGAATCCGGTAGAGCCGGAAAACCAGTTAATCACCGCGGAAGCAGCATTGGGCGGAGTAGCACCCGGCCCCGGTGTAATTAAGGCATCCATTAACACCTCCAGGCCACCTCCCTGGTAGGTAAAAGGCGCAGAGAAATTGACAGGCAC
>CAZFKK010000518.1:0-2200 GCA_964519735.1 uncultured Taibaiella sp. | reverse complement strand
GTAAGGCACATTAGCAGCGCTATAAGCCGCCGGCTGGTTGGCTGCCGATGCATAAACCCGGAACACGGCAAAATCACCTGTCATCCGGGGCCACATCCAGTTATCTGTATCCGCACCGAATTTCCCGATACCATTAGGCGGAAATCCTACTAACCTGACGTCCGTAAAGGTTTCTATAAGGCTGGCCCAGTATTGGTTCCCATTATAAAAAGGCTTAATGTCCGCATCCAGGCCTTCTGTATTTTTATAAGCCCGAACCAATTCCCCGATCCGGGACTGGATCTGCTTATTTCTCACTTCTTCATCCAGGTTATCCGGCAAATTTTTTAAAATATATTCGGTAACATCGATCGTCTTTCGCACAAAACTTACGGTAAGTCCGGGACAGGGCAATTCCCCCTGGCGGCTCATGGCCCAGAAACCATCAGCCAGGTAATTTTTTTCGGGCGTGCTTAAAGATTGCACGATACCGTAGGCACAATGATGGTTGGTGAACAAAAGGCCCCGGTCAGACACAATTTCACCGGTACAGCCCTTTCCGAATAAGACAACGGCATTATTTAATCCTGTGCCTTCTTCATTGTACAATTGCTCCACCGGGATCTTTAATCCCAACTTTTGCATATCGCTTTCCTGTCTTTTTAACTTTGAAGGTTGCCACATTCCTTCTCTTGCTGTGGCTGAAAAAACTACTAATCCAAGCATGGAGGCCATTAATCCGGTCTTCCTGAACTTACTTTTTAAGTGCATTGTTTATTTTTTTGGAAATAAAAATAGGGATTCTTTATAAAAATTTCCAATAAACTTATTACATTAGCCAAAATTTCGTTCAAAGGTGAACGATTTTTGTTCTGAACATTATTATCTGGTCCCCTTTTTTTGATATCATAAACTCATTATGAGCAAACGATTTCTATTACTTGCTACTTCGATACTGTCCCTGATCCTACCTTCCGGTAAAACACATGCGCAAACAGATGCTGATTTATTTAGGCTGCCTGACACGGTTTGTGCAGATCATGAAATAACCCCTTTAAATATTATTGAAGGCGCTCAAAATTATAACTGGACCTTTTGCCCTCCGCAATATGGGAATACGCCTTCAGGCGAAAATATAGGGGCTGTTGGTAGTGTACAAAGTACCAAAGGAGTCCTGATCGCCCAGGATGAGCATATCAATTATACTTTTCATATCAATGCTGACGGAAGCCTGATACGGATGAGGTATGCTGACGGGCTGAACGGCCTGCCTTCTATGATTACAGGCATTGGTACCAATATTAACAACCCGGGGGGTATCCATATGGTGTATGACGGTCGCTGGCACCTTTTTGTGATCGCCGGTACGGATACCGGGGACGCCAGGCTCATTCGTTATGACTTTAATGAAAATGGGCTTAAATCAATGCCTGTTGAAGTCAACCTGGGGAACCTGGGCGGTTCCTTAAACGGCCCCAGACATCTTTACATCGCTAAACACGGCACTAACTGGACAGGATTTACCTTCAGTCGTAATGACGAGTTGATACGCCTGGACTTCGGCAACGACATCACAAGAAGTCCTAATGTTGCCCAGATAGGCAATATCGACGATCAGTTCTCCGGAGTCTCTGCCGTTACCGGGATCATCCAGCAAGACAAATGGTATTTATTCGTGACCAGCAGAACGGGCAATTCACTCCATCGCCTATCGTTCGGTACTTCCCTGGGCACCTGGCCTGAAGTAACCAATCTAAGCCACCTGGACAATCGCCTTGCTATTCCCGTAGGCATAGCCATCACCAGGGATTGTAATGATTATTATGCGTTTGTATTAAATAACGGGACGGAGAGTATCACTACCCTCAGGTGGACAGGAACCCAAACCCTGGATTCTGTTCCTTCCACTACGATGCAGGGAAATGTCGCCGGGTTTGAATTACCCCATACGATGTCGAATTTAATGCAGGACAGTTCTTCCGTTTTCCTGATCGCCCATAATAATGATAATACGGTCAGTAAAATAATTATTAAGTCCTGTACCGATGCCCAGCCTGCCGCAGCCAATGAGCGCGAACCTACATTTTTATTCAAAGAACCCGGTGTTTATACCGTTTTCCTGACGATCAATGAAGGGCTTCCGAACGTACAAACCGACTGTAAGCAAATGATCATCTCCCCCCATTCCCCGATCACCATCAGTAATGATACCCTGATCTGC
>CAZFKK010000517.1:0-2206 GCA_964519735.1 uncultured Taibaiella sp. | reverse complement strand
CGGGACAGCCATGGGTAGCCCGCGTACCCGGATCATCCGGACAAAGGTCGTCGCCATCAGCCACACCGTCATTATCCCTGTCCGGGCAGCCAAAGGTCGCGGCAATTCCCTTAACATCCGGGCATTTATCCAGTGAATCTGCTATACCATCTCCATCCCTATCCGGAGGCGGACATCCCAGATGCGCCCATACCCCCAGCAAATCCGGGCATTCATCTTTTTTATCAGACACTTTATCTCCATCCCTGTCTTTCAGTTTACGTTTATTGATCGGGACGGAGGCCCCGAGATAAAAATTAATCCCCCGGGCATTCCCACCGAGCATAGCGAGCATATCATCGCTGCCGATGATAAATCCTGACACCCTCAGGCCCAGGCCGGCTTTAAAACTCTGCGAGGTGAAATTGTAGGTCAAAGGCAGGCCCACGCTCACCACACGGCTATCATAGCGTGGAGTGACGGTCACCTGGGAGTAGGATACATTGGCCAACCGGTCGCTGGCCGGCCTTAGTCCGCCAACGAAGGTGGCATTGGCATAAAACTGCTTCAGGATATGGAAGTCCAGACCCAATACGACCGCAGTAGGCAAGCCGACCGTGCTGGCTTCGGAATGGGTATCCACCTCAAAACCATGTTGCCGGAAATAGGTCTGCATTTCAGGGTAATTGTCCAGCTTTTCTTCCAGCTCTTTGGGTTTAAAGTAGCCATTACCAGAAATTTCAGCCTGCTTATTGCCTTTTTTATAACGCATAGATCCGACATCGGTCAGCGCAGCAGAAACCCGGAACAGGTAAGCATCTTCCTCAGGGTTGGGCCGGTATTGATCCCCATCCATAGCATAAGTATATTGTTTATACGCGGGACGATACTCGTACGTAAAACCGATATCCCCTCCAAAGCCCAAACCACCACCTTTGCCGAGCAAGCCGTTAATAAAACCGGAACCGTTAGCCAGGGAAGAAAAGCCATCTACATCGCTGGCCAGGTTACTGGCTACATGAAAATCGGATCGATTCACCTGGATCGAATCCTGCGCAGCGTAATAAGATGCGTCCAGGTTATTGCCGTAAAGCCCCATATAACCCGCACCGCCAAGGTAACGCAAAGTAATTCCCCCCCTGATCACATGTTCCCCCTTATCCAACAACGTAGTGGCGTAGCTTAACCCTATTTCACTCCATATATTTGCCGTCCAGTTAAAATCCTGGTCCCGCAATTGGATATCACCGTTTTCATCCTGGAAATTCTGATCTGTGATAGACCGGAACAGGGCTGTATTGAAATTTCTGAACTGGTTAAATATCCTGGCTCTTGTGGTCAGGGCAAAACTATGCTTGTCTTTGACATTAAGATAGAAGCCGGGTCCACGAACTTCCCCACCCGGAATAGTCATATTAAATTTGCCGGCAGTACTGTATTTCAGGAAATCTGCAACCCGGAAATTGTCGGCATTGGTCAGTCGGTTAAAAAAATCCCTGGTTTCTACGGCAGCAAAACTGTTGTCAATACCCATGTTAAGGGAGAAAAGATCAACGGACCACTTTACCCTTGAGTCTCCCATCAGGGCCGGGTTAAGGTAAAGGGCATTCGTTCCGCTATGGTTGCCGGTTGACACGCCAAAATACCTTTGTGCCTGCGCCCTGAAACAGCAAGAGCACAAGAACAGTAACGAGCATAGTAGTGTTTTACTCATAAAATAGCCTCATTTAAGGAAGAGTGAATATACATTAAATCCAAAAATCCGCATCGTCTCTATAAAAGACACCTGGTGCGCTTGTAACAGGTAACAAACTTTTAAATGGAATGTTCATCGAAAAGCCTTATTAATGCACAACCGAAGCCAGCAACTTATCAAGACACAACTTTAGGATGCTTATTATTGTTATTACAGGGAACCACACTAAAAAGCACATGAATCTCGTTACTCTTATTGGTATTACCGCCAGCATCTTTACCGCTACAGCCTCTATTCCTCAATTGGTTAAAGTCCTGCAAAATAAAAAGGCTAATGATTTATCCAGACTGATGTTAACAACGTTGATCATTGGCCTAGGTTTATGGGTAAGCTATGGTGCACTGAAGAACGACTGGATAATTGCCATAGCCAATGCTATCCCGTTGATCGTCAATGCAAGCCTTTTACTGCTCACCTTCTACTATAAAAACAGTGATCAAATCGAGTAGGAAGGTAGCGATTATTTCGCTA
>CAZFKK010000516.1:0-2206 GCA_964519735.1 uncultured Taibaiella sp. | reverse complement strand
AAATTAAAACCACCGTAAATGAAGTTATAGAAAAAGCGCCTTATACCTACCAGGTTATTGATGGAAAAGAAGTCCCCGTAAAATGTCATTATGTTTTAAGTAAAGGGTTGGTTCGCTTTGCTTTTCCGGAAGGATACAATAAACAGCATGCCCTGATCATAGATCCTATTTTGGTTTTCTCTACCTATAGTGGAAGTACTGCTCAGGATTATAGTCATGCTACTACCTATGATGCTGTGGGAAACATGTATGCCGCTTCTTACCTTCAGAACTCTGGTTGGCCGGTGACCACGGGTGCAGCTCAAGGTACCTTTGGCGGCAGTTCAGATTGTGGTATTAATAAATACAATGCTACAGGTACCAGTTTGATTTATTCCACTTATTATGGGGGGGCCTCTTCTGACTATCCGCATGCAATGCTGGTGAATGCAGATGATGAAATGATCCTGACGGGTTTTACACAGTCTACGAATATTCCTTTATCTGACAATGCTTATGACAAGACTTTAAGCGGTACGGATATGTTTGTCGTGCATTTCAATAAAACAGGTACCGGGATAATCGGGGCTACTTACCTGGGAGGAAGCGGACTGGAAGCGGCGACCATAGATGTTAATGGTAGTCCTTCAATGGGTAATTCGTTGAATAACTTAGTTAGCCCTGTTGAACTGAATGTGGATAAAGAAGGGAACATATGGATTGTTGGGGTTAGCAATTCTACAGACTATCCGACTACAGGCACTGCTTTTCAAAAAACATTAAAAGGAGCTTATGATGGCGTGATCTCTAAACTCAATCCTACCTGTTCCGAATTGCTGTATAGCTCTTTTATAGGAGGATCCGGTACCGATGGCGTCTTTGGCATCCAGTTTACGAGTGAAGGAAATGCAGTGATCTGCGGCTCTACACAGAGTAATGATTTCCCTACCACAACGGGCACTATATTGCCAGCCACTCCCGGAGGTACCTGTAGCGGCTTTTTGTCCATCATCAATGCACAAGATGGTACCTTAATGCGCTCTACCTATATAGGCACTCCGGCTATTGACCAGGCTATTAACCTCCAGGTAGACGAATTTGATAATATTCATGTTTTAGGCCGGACTACGGGAAATTATCCTATTTCTCCCGGTGTATATTCTATTGGAGGGAGTGATTGCTTTATAGATAAAATTAATCCTACTTTAACTCAATCCTTACTCTCCACACGTATCGGAGTCAGGCAAACCGGAGGTAACCGGTACTTCCCTACTGCCTTCCTGCTGGATATATGCGGCAATACCTATGTGACCGGCTTAAGTCAAAATACCGGCTCTGTATTGAGTGATTTACCAGTAACCGTTGATGCTTACGACGCGACGCCACGTAGCTTCTGGTTTATTGTACTCAACCCTGATTATGGAGGCACAGCGCCACTTTACGCTACTTATTTCGGCTCTAATAAGGATAATTATCGTGACCATACACACGTGGGCGTTAACCGCCTGGATCCATCCGGTATTATTTACCATTCTCTATGTGCTAACGCTCCCGTAGGTTCCTTCCCTATTACGCCGGCAGATGTTGTTTTTCCCACCAAGCGCAATTCAGGCCAGGATATCCTGAGTTTTAAATTCAATTTTGAAGCCACGGGTGTTATCTCCAATTTCTTGTTAGATCCGGCGGTAAATGGTAATGATAGCGGATGTGCTCCTTATGGGGTCAGGATGCTTAATAATACCATAGCTTCTGAAGAATTTATCTGGGATTTTGGAGACGGTAGCCCTACAACGACACAGGCCAATCCCAGCCATACTTATAATCTTCCGGGCACCTATACGATTACTTTGTATGCTAAAAACGATTCTGCCTGTGTTACCGCAGATACTTCTTATATGACGATTACCGTACTGGAAGTAGATCTTCCGGATATCGTGGTGCGGGATACCACTGTTTGTTCTTATGAAACAGCGGTAGATATAGAAGTGGATATTAATAACCCTACCGTCAATACGAAGATTCTCTGGGAACCGGCTACAGGTATTCTTACGGCAAGAGATAAGACCAAAGTAACCGTGAATCCGACGGTTAATAACCTGTACTATGTGACGGTAAAGGATACGATTCCCGGTATTTGCGGACTTTCGGTTACGGATACGGTCCATATCGACCTGTCCCCCCGCGTGCTGGATATTTTCAATAATGATACGGTGGTGTGCGAAGGCAC
>CAZFKK010000515.1:0-2220 GCA_964519735.1 uncultured Taibaiella sp. | reverse complement strand
GTATTGTTCGCCTCAACTTTCGCGACAATGGCATTGCCCGGGAAATAGCAGTTGCCTTAAGCCAGGAATATGAGGTCACCCTTACCTATCTGTTTGAGAAAAGCGGTGTCCTTACCCAAACCGATGATGACAGCAGCATCATTCCCCACCTTAATTTCCAACACTTTGAAGCGCTAAAAGCAGGTAAAATAATTTATGAAGGAATGATTCCCAAGCTGGACAATGCTTTCTCCGCAATCAAAAAAGGCGTACACAAAGTAAAGATAGGCAAAGCAGAAGATGTGGTCTCCCTAATCAACGGCATCGCCGGAACAAGTATCACTTATGAATAACCAGGACCTGGATCGTTATACACAAGAGGCTATCTTACGCCTCCGGGAACTTATAGCCGTACCTTCTTTTTCGAGAGAAGAAGAAGGTACGGCCGCATTAATTTTCTCTTTTTTAGAAGCAGAACAGGTTACGGCACATCAATACCTGAATAACATATGGGCAGTCCATAAACATTTCGATCCCGGTAAACCTACCCTCTTATTAAACTCCCACCACGACACCGTAAAGCCCAACCCGCAATATACAAGAGCTCCTTTCGCACCGGAAATAGAAGCCGGCAAATTATATGGCTTAGGCAGCAATGATGCAGGAGGCTGCCTCATCACATTGCTGAGTACTTTTCTTTATTTTAAGGAGCAAAAAGATCTGCCGTATAACCTCATTTTTGCGGCCACTGCCGAAGAAGAGATATCCGGCAAAAATGGTATTGAAGCCTTATTGCAGCACCAGCAATTTACAGCATCCCTGCTAGGCAGTAAGATTACTGCCGCGATCGTGGGAGAACCTACCCTATTGCAAATGGCCATCGCAGAACGGGGCTTAATGGTACTGGATGCAGCCGCGCATGGAAAGGCAGGACACGCAGCAAGGGAAGAGGGAGAAAATGCTGTTTACAAAGCCCTGAAAGATATCGAGTGGTTCCGGAATTATCGATTCGAAAAAATCTCCCCCTTTCTGGGACCGGTCAAGATGAATGTAACCGTCATCGAAACGGAAAACAAAGCCCATAACATGGTTCCTGCTGTTTGCAAATTTGTAGTAGATGTGCGCATTAATGAATTGTATACCTTCGACGAAGTCCTGGATATCATTACGAGCCATATAGAGAGTGAAGTAGCTCCCCGGAGTATGCGCTTACGTTCAAGCATGATAGCCCTCGACCATCCTTTAGTAAAAGCAGGTCTTCAATTGGGCATTCCTTACTATGGCTCACCCACGACCAGCGATAAAGCGTTGATGGATTTCCCGGCATTAAAGATGGGACCCGGGGACAGTGCCAGAAGCCATTCTGCGGACGAGTTTATCTACCTTGACGAAATCCGGGATGGCATCGAATCCTATATTAAATTACTGAATACCTGTTTTAATCAGGGTTCCTCAGAATGACCTTGTTATTTAAATGCTGACCGGAAAGCGGTTATGTAAATTATGAAACTCTGGAAAAAACTTATTGATACCAATGCCCGTGTGGAAACATTTACGGTAGGCAATGACCAGGCCCTGGACCTTCAATTAGCCCCCTTTGATGTATTAGGCAATATTGCCCACGCCACTATGCTGCAAACGATAGGCCTGCTCAGCCCGGAAGAGAAAGAAGACCTGGTCGCAGCCCTCAAAGCTATCTATCCAACTACATTAACGGGGCACCCCCAACCTTTCCGTATTGAAGAAGGGGTGGAAGATGTACATTCCCAGGTAGAGCTTTTATTAACCCGGAAGCTGGGGGATACCGGCAAGAAAATTCATGCTGCCCGTAGCCGGAATGACCAGGTATTGGTGGACCTCAAACTTTACCTGAGACATGAAATTGAAATGCTGGTTACCGACGTTCAAGCCTTCTTTAGCTTACTGTTGCAACAGAGTGATCATTTTAAAGATCACCTTTTACCCGGCTATACCCACCTGCAGCTTGCTATGCCCTCCTCCTTCGGGTTATGGTTCGGAGCTTATGCGGAGGGGCTCGTTGATGATATGATCACCCTCTGCGCCGCCTATGAAGTAGTCAACAAAAATCCCTTAGGCTCCGCAGCCGGCTATGGCTCTTCCTTTCCTGTAAACCGTACACTCACGACGCAACTATTAGGATTCTCCGAACTTAATTACAATGTAGTCTATGCCCAGATGGGAAGAGGAAAAACGGAGCGAATCGTCGCGCAAGCCTTAGCT
>CAZFKK010000514.1:0-2232 GCA_964519735.1 uncultured Taibaiella sp. | reverse complement strand
CAAATCCTCACCAACGGATCTGTCAATTTTCTTTCCCGTAATGGTGGAAATTCTGCAGGTAATGCTAGGTTCTGGTACCATACATACCCCATCCAATTACTTGCCAGCGATGGCACTAATCAGGTAATTAAATCGGATTCTCTACATATCCAGCAAATGAATAAGGTTTGTACAGGTTTTGGGGCTTCTGGTTTGAAAATGGCAGCTAATGGCAGTTCCGTTGCTACTGTAGGATACGATGGGAATTTCGGAAATCCAGGAAACTTAACATTTTTCGTTAACTCAGCCGGCCTTATAAGGTGTTACATAAAAGCCATAGCCATATTTCATAAGCAACTCACCGATCAACAAATGACCGATTTAACCATAAACCCATGACAGACTTTTATTTAAAAACGGACAACAAAGCCGCAGTATTAGCGGAATTGGGTATCGAAATGGAGGGCAACTACTACCAGGATGAGAACTATATTATCGACTGGATAGGCCAAATACCAATTATCCAGGATGATGAAGTAACCGGCTACAAGGAAGGCGATCATTTTAATGTTCGTGTTCTTAATCCTGATTTTGAAGAAACATTTAATAACCTAACCAGCGCGGTAACGGTTTATCCGGAGCCGCCGTATAGAATTTTCGCATAATGAAGGTAACACCGGCACCCGAATTAAACAAAGTGCTTATGTCCGAAAAACAAAAGCCACTAATTACGATTGAGCAGTTACGGGCTATTTGTCCGTATGCCCCAAAATCTGCTGATGTGTTTATCCCATATCTGAACCGTTTCATGCGGTATTATATGATAGACACACCTGCGAGAATCTCGGCGTTTATAGCACAATTGGCGCAGGAATCCGGGTCGTTTAGATATGTTAGGGAAATAGCGTCAGGGAAGGCATATGAAGGCCGCAAGGATCTGGGCAATGTACATCCAGGAGACGGGGTACGACATAAAGGAAGGGGGCTTATTCAAGTCACCGGCCGTGCGAACTACGAATCAATGTCCTTAAAGATGTTCGGAGATAAGCGTCTTTTGGATAACCCGGATCTGCTGACGGTGCCGGAATACGCCGTACAATCTGCTTGTATTTTCTTTACAGATCGTAGGTTACATTTAATTGCCGATGAGCCAGACGTACCTACATACATCTGGAATAAAAAGAAGCGGATTCCGTTTGAATGGATCACGATCAAGATCAACGGAGGCCTTACCCATATTGCCGAAAGGAAAGCTTTCTGGGAACGGGCGAAAAGGGTTATTGTTTAAGAGAATAATTATTTATAAAAAAAAGGTAAGAAATGTTTGGTAATTACTAAACATTTCTTACCTTTACTTCATGAAACGAATCAAGGTTTCAATCAGGGTGGGTAGTTTTAAGTTTAGTTTCAGCGCGAAACTTAAGACAGTAAAGAAGATCCTTAAATGGATTGCACTTTAGCCCTTACGGGGAGGTTCGCCTCCCCAACCCTTGATTTTTAAAACACAAAGATATGAAATTCTTAAAAGACCTATTCCGGTCGCTCAGGAGTGACGAAGACACGGAAATTAACATTAACCTCACCTGGGGGCATGCGTTCTTTGTGGCTACAGTTATTATTTTAATTATCATGTTATTATGGAAGTAGCCGGCACACGCAACGCCTTCCTCCAGCTTCTATCCCAAAGGGGTATTTACAAGCTATTGGAGGTAAGCCGATCTACCGTATCCAACTGGAAAAGGGCGCTTGCTGGCCAGGATGATAAGTACATGCCATCCCTGGATAAGATGGAGGAAATGTTATTAAAGGCCGGGGCGAAGGTGGTGCAGGAGAAGGTTTGGAAGATTGATAATTAGGAGCGCTCAGGTTTGAGCGCTCCTATTCGGTAAAGAAAAGCCCGCATCAATGATACGGGCTTTATGCTGGGTAGTTCTTAACGCCAATCAAAAACTAAAGTTCCACAGCAGTAAGTTCACGGCCTAAATTATGCAAGGCTGTTTCAATTTTCAATCTTTGGGCCGGCCTGGGCTTACGGTGACCGGTTGAATAATGTTGTAATTGTTTTTGGTTGATCCCGGTAATACGCTCCAGCGCTGCGTTGGTAAATATGCCTTTGTAGTAGTCCAACAGGCTCTGCAGGTCAAATTTGTAAACTAGCTCGAAATCTCCCAATAAAACAGCGGGTACATTCTCAGGCTTATTATGCTCTTTCAGCAACCTTATTGCATCCTGGATAGATTGTTTTGCCTCTGC
>CAZFKK010000513.1:0-2246 GCA_964519735.1 uncultured Taibaiella sp. | reverse complement strand
AGCGCCGAACTGAATGGACACCTGGAACATTTTGACGAACTCATCTTCCTGGATCCCTAGAAATGTACTCGTAAAAATCATATGTGCAGTGGAAGAAATAGGGATAAACTCTGTAAGGCCTTCAACAATAGCAATAATAACGGCCTGGAATAAAGTCATAAGTAGTTAGGGTTTAAGAAAGTATGTTTTTAAGCAGCATTGCCGGTAATGGCATTTTATGATTATTGAGCTTTATAAGAGTGAGATGGATAAAAGTTATATTATATCGGTTTCCGGGAAGATCCTTCCTAAGGTATATGAATATACTTATGTGTTTGCAAAGACAATTGCCATTTCGGGAAACGTTGTATATACTCAATGATCAGTGGGGTCATCTCCTCACGCTTCTCCCATTCCGGTTGCAAATATAATTTGCATTGCGGGTTAACCTGTGCTGCATAAGTCTCCGCCCATTTAAAATCGCTTTTATTAAATATTATAATTTTCAATTCATGTGCCAGTAAAAGATTACTGCCCAATGGTGCTTTGAATTTTTTAGGGGAAAGTGTAATCCAGTCCCAGTTACCTGATATAGGATTTGTTGCGGCTGTCTCCAGGTGGCAACGTAACCCGGCTGCTCTTAAGCCCTGGGTAAGGGGTTCAAGATCATGTAATGTAGGTTCACCTCCCGTAATTACAACAATATGGCCCGGATGTGCAGTAGCATAATGTACCATCTGCAATACGCTCATGAAGGGGTGCAAAGATCCATCCCAGCTTTCTTTAACATCACACCAGACGCAGCCCACATTACAACCTCCCAGGCGAATAAAATAGGCAGCCTGCCCGGTATAAAAGCCCTCCCCCTGCAAAGTATAAAAGTGTTCCATTACCGGAAAGGCTATGGCATTATCTTCCGTTTGTTTCATTAATTACCTTCCTTCTACAGCCAATAAAGTATTCTTCATCAAAGCACAAATAGTCATCTTTCCCACACCGCCGGGTACGGGAGTAATATAACTGCACTTTTCCGCCACACCGTTGAAATCTACATCTCCTACGAGACGAAAGCCACTTTTCCTGGAGGAATCTTCTATACGATTTATGCCCACATCAATCACCACCGCCCCTTCTTTGACCATATCTGCCGTTACATAATTAGGTCGGCCTATTGCAGCTACGATTATATCTGCAGATTGACAGAGTTCTTTCAGATTTTGGGTTTTGGAATGACAAAGGGTTACCGTACAGTTACCCGGATCCGTATTACGGCTCAACAAAATACTCATAGGAGTGCCTACAATATTGCTTCTTCCGATCACCACACAATGCTTGCCGGCAGTAGGTATCTGGTAATATTCCAGCATCAGTAGGATACCATTGGGCGTTGCGGAAATAAAAGTAGGCTGACCAATAACCATACGTCCCAGGCTTATGGGGTGAAAGCCATCTACATCCTTGCCCGGGTCGATTGTATTAATCACCTTATTTTCAGAAATATGAGCAGGAAGGGGTAATTGTACCAGGATACCATCTACATCCGGATTAGCATTAAGCGCCACAATATGTCCTAATAGATTATGTTCACTCACACTTTCATCCAAACGCAACAAAGTAGAGTTAAAGCCGATCTGCTCACAGGTCTTTACTTTGGCGGCTACATAGGTTTCACTTGCAGCATTAGTCCCTACCAGAATGGCCGCAAGGTGCGGTATTTTTTTATTGGTCAGCCGGCGAAGCTTTACTTCTTCAGCGATATGACCCAACAGGGATTCCGATACGATTTTACCGTCTAGTAATTGCATAGGCTGCAAAGTTAAAATGAAAACCTCGTAGGCACATCCCTACGAGGCTATTTATTAAAAATAAATTCCGTTTTAAAATTTAAAACCTATAGTCAAGGCCAGGAGGTTATTACCATAACGCAACCGGGCCAGCTCCTGGGGTACATCCGGCGATTGAATAGGGTAGGCAAATTCCGCAGCTTTTTGAATACGATGAACATAAGCCAGGTCAGCAAAAAAACCGGCGACTCTTGCACCCAACCCCAAAGACAAATCCATCCGCTCACCGTCAAAGGTTTGTGCCTGTTGAAAAGGACTGGAATAATAAGCAAACCCTGCCCTGGCCTGGAAGTTGTCCATTCTCCCTTCTATCCCCAAACGGATATTATGCCCTCCTGTGTAAGTATCTCTTATCGCTGCATTTACTATCTTTTCATAAGCCTGCGAGCCCTGATCATAGAAATTATAACGCATAGCGTTATA
>CAZFKK010000512.1:0-2253 GCA_964519735.1 uncultured Taibaiella sp. | reverse complement strand
CTTATCCCCGTGCTTGTCCCGCTATGCAGCAATCAGATACGGTTTGGATCAGCCCAATACCCCTGGTAGATCTCGGACCAGATACGATAATATGCCATCAGGGTTATCCGGTCCTGCTCCGTAACCGAGCTGTTAATCCAGCCGGTATTTACCGGTATTTGTGGACTGACGGGAGCAGCGACGCTCATATTGCTGTAAGGCAGCCTGGGATTTATACGCTGGGATTGCGTAATGAACAAGGATGTACCGGTTCAGCTGTGGTTCGGATAGATAAAGGTTGTTACATTGATATACCCAATGCATTTACTCCGGATGGCGATGGTATCAATGACTATTTTTTCCCGCGGCAGCTCTTGTCCCAAGGTGTTGCGCAATTTCATATGCAAGTACAGAACCGTTGGGGCCAGGTCCTCTTCGAATCGACCCTGCCGGAAGGCAGAGGATGGGACGGCCGGTTTAACGGAATAGAGCAGCCTGCGGGTGTGTACATCTACAGGATTATCCTGGGAGTGAAGGGCGCGCTACAGGAACGCTATGAAGGAAACATTACCCTGATACGATAAGCCGGCCTCAGGATGATAACAAGTTACGATAGTTAGGTAGAGATCTCCGGATTCAATAGAAAAATGTAAGTATGTCAGCGCAGGAATCTAAGCATAATCATGACCCCCAATTGGGGCAGCAATCTTTCGATATTTCCCTGGAACACTTGTTTGCCAGTGAAGATTACTATGTTTTCCTGGTAGCCAATGATACCCGGGACCAGGTACAATCCGGACTAGCCGGATCTCTTAAAGTATTGGTCGATCAATGGCAAAGAGCAGATGAAGGCGACGCTACGCCCTTAATGCAGCCGGGCCAATGCCGCCACCTGGTGTATTGGGAATGTTTTAGTGATCTGGATCTGGCCCTATTAAGGGAAAAAGAGTTGCAGGGCCTGTCCTTTAAAAAGAAACAGACCTTGGTCAACCGCACCAACCCGGAATGGCATTCTTTAAATGGAGTGGTCTAAGATTATTCAACACTGAGCAATTTAATTCTCTGAAACAACACTGTTCATTATTACATAGTCGTCGCGATGCCAGAAAATAAATGCTCCTCCCTGGAGAGGGAAGAGCATAGGTTCATAGGGTGGGTATAGGAATGGAAAAACAAAACAATTGTTAATGATCAGCGGGTTATCCTGCACATCCTTTTATTTTTTCAGGAAGCAATGTCGTCACTGCTTTTAATAAACAGTTATAGATTTATAAAGATATTTGAACAGATATGTTTTATTTTTAGCTTACAGCGCAAAATAACGCCGTAAATATGGGATACCCTTTTACAATCCGGAATAAGTTTTTTGCAATCGGGAAATAGACAGGAGGGCACCTATCACCAGAGGTTCTTGACCTCCTTCTTGTCTTTATTAGATAGCGATCTGACGACCCAGGGTAAAGTCAACCCCTGACCTATAAGCGTCAGCAGGACAACAATGACGGTTATAAAGATAATCTCGTTTCTTTGGGGAAAGGGAGTTCCGTCACTTAATTGCTGCGGCAGGCCAATTGCTACAGCCAGGGACACAATGCCGCGCATACCCGACCAGCTAATGATAATACTGTTGTTGAAATCCAGTAAGGCATGTTCGGATATTCTTCCCCTGCCTCTCCGAAAGGCCTGTTGCAGGTTGATTTTTTGCAGAAATATCCTTGTGATCCGGACGATCAGGGCAACTATGGTAATGATTATAGCATAACCTATATAAGGCAGCATATTGGCCTTTTCTATATTCTTGATGACATAGGGAAACTCCAGGCCAATGAGGATGAAGATTAAACCATTCAACAGGAAGATAAGCACTTCCCAAATGGAACGCGATTGGTTTTTCAGGTTTTCAGGGAAGACTTTATGACTCAAGTGGGCTATGGACAACCCAAGTACCACTACGGCAATGACACCGGAGACATGCAATTCTTCGGCTATCAAATAGGTGACAAAGGGGACAAGTAACATAAAGCTTATGGTCACGATGTTATTATCCTTAACTCTTTTAAGGATAAAAGCCAGTATCCTGCCCATGACCCAGCCGGTGAGAAAGCCTCCGGCCATTAAGAGGATGAATTGTAAGGATGCTTTCCAAAAGACAAAGGTAGTCCCCATTACAGCTGCAACGGCGAAGCGGTAAGCCACCAGTGCGGAAGCATCGTTGATCAGGCTTTCTCCCTCAAGAATGGTATTGGTTTTATGGGACAGTCCCAAACCTTTGGT
>CAZFKK010000511.1:1447-2262 GCA_964519735.1 uncultured Taibaiella sp. | reverse complement strand
TGCTTCCTTTTTTTTCTCTTCTAAAAAATAAACCAGCGGCCAATTTAAATATTCTCGATGACGCTCGATCAGAGTAGACTCTAATGACTGATTTATAGGATATTGCTGAATATTGAAACTCATAGGTGTTGGCAGATTTCTTATAATTCGTCGTATTTCTTAGCGGTACCTTTAGCTTTATCAACGGGATACTTCTCTGAATTTCTTTTTATCTTATCCCGGATAATCTGACTCACATCCAGCTTATGCTTATTGGCTAACAGCAAAGTATACATTAATATATCTGCCAATTCTTCTTTCAACTTGTCTTCATTAAATTCTTCATTCTTCTTCCAAAGAAATATTTCCAACAGCTCAGAAGCTTCTATCGACAATGCGATGGCTAAGTCTTTGGAATTATGAAATTGCTCCCAATCTCTTTCATCTCTGAATCTGACAATTTCGGATATGAGTGAATCAAAATTTTCCATTCTACTACACCTGTTTTGAATTTGAATAGCTTAGCTATTAGTAAGCTGCACTTTCCAAGCATGTTTCCATGCTATAAAAATACACAAATTCATTCATATTTTTATGGTGTAGCACTTTGGATAGGTTTCATTCTATGTAATCGGGTTAATGAAGCCTGGTTTCATTCATTCCCCCCATACCCCACCGGATAATACCCCTCCCACTTCCACGGAGTAAATGTATCTCCGATGACCTTCTCCAGTAAATCCTTGAAAATCATGCTTCCGTTGACACTGTTGGTCATGATGATGATGGAAATGCCCCGGTCAATGAAGTTTATATTGTAATTTTTCCAGGCATCGTCT
>CAZFKK010000511.1:0-1437 GCA_964519735.1 uncultured Taibaiella sp. | reverse complement strand
GCTCTTCCGTATGGGGTTTTCATCAGGCCCCAGCCCAGCCCATAGGCCAGCTGGATATTGTCATTTTCATGGGTAGTGGCTTCTGTTATGGGCGGGAATTGCGTTTTAGAATATATTCTTATCTGTGGGCGTATCATTTCACTAAATGTTTCGGTACGTATTCCCTTTCCCTGAACTACATATCCAATGAATTTGGTGTAATCTTCCATTGTGGTAACCATAGAACCTCCCGCCACGGCAACTGTTTTTTTGCTTTTTATATCCTGCTGTCCTTTTTCGTTATGGCCTATGGCCAGGTCATCGCCAAGATTGTCATGCCAGATGTAACCCGATTTTTTCATCCCGGCGGGCTTAAATACGTATTCCACTGCCAGGTCATCAAAAGATTTGCCGGTGATGTCTTCGAGGGCAATCTGAAGCAGTTTGAAACCTTCTCCGGAGTAGGCATATTTTGAGCCCGGCTCAAAGTATATTTTCAGCACCCCTAAAGAGTCAAAGTCAGGATTTGCCCCTGTGGGGTCGAACCATCGGAGGTTGGGAAGGCCGGTGGTATGGGTGAGACACATCCGGGCCGTGATCTTTTTCCACCGGTCGTCATTTTTGAGTTCGGAGAAATTCGCATATTCCGTAATGGTTTTTTTTAGGTATTGATATAAGGGTTTATCCAGGTCCAGCACCTGGTTTTCCACTAATTTCATACACAGAAATCCGCAGACCGCCTTACTGAATGATGCGGCATAAAGAATGGAGGTGGTATCCAGCAATCTCCCTGCCAAATGGTCCTTAAATCCATAGGTTTTCAGAAATACCTTCTTTTTATGATCAAGAACGGCCAGGCCCATTCCCGGAATCTTAGCGCGGCTCATTAAGTCTTTGACTATACTATCCATTTCCTGTTCTGTGATCTTACTTCCATCCAGTCTTTCAATTAACCGGGTTTGCGCTGTAACCTGGCCGCCTATAAAAAGGGAAATAATCAGGAGTAAAGCTTTACTGATCTCCTTCATGTTCTTTTTATTTCAAATATCTGACATTCAATACCCTCTTGTCAACGACAACGGGGCGACATCTTTACGACATCTGAAATTCCTCCGCTGAAGGCTTAAGAAAATACAGGAAAAGGTAATATTCGGGAAGCTGGTTTTTCAGTGCCCGGATGCCATTGATAATACAGCAGGTAACCGTATACAGTCCGACAGCAATAAGAAGGGGAAATCCTACCGGAAAGTAAAAAACCAGGAGTACTATGGAGATCAGTGCAAGCAGGGTGATGGTGATCTGGAAGTTCATGGAAATTCTGCCGTGGACGTCATACAGGGCGTGCTTATCGCGGTAGGATAGCCATAAAAACAAAGGGATCAATATATTGGCAAACGGGAAGATAATGCCCACTAATGAGGAAAAATGATAAAAAGCGAGGATTTTGGTCTGAACATT
>CAZFKK010000510.1:0-2269 GCA_964519735.1 uncultured Taibaiella sp. | reverse complement strand
ACCAAAAGCATCTACCGCATCACTTCCGCTGACCCAGGTCCACTCTCCGTTGGCAGGATTGTATTTCCAGAGATCATTTAAAATTCTGCTAGCCGTAGCGACGGCTCCGTTCCCTTGTCCTCCGAACAGCCAGAAGTTTCCGGAATCATCTACCCATGCCGCTGCCGTTTGCCGTGCACCCGGCCAGTTATTTACAGAGCCTGTGCCTTTAGTACCATATTTACCCACCTCGTTGATCACGTTAGGCCCATTGACCCAGGTCCAGTTATTGGTGGCGATATCATATTTCCACAGGTCATTGAGGAACCCGAAACTGGTGACGCCGGCTCCATACCCGCCAAATAACCAAAGCGTTCCGGATGCATCCGTCCAGGTAATGCCGCCACGCCTGCCGCCGGGAATATTGGTAGCTGCGGCAGTACCCATGGTGCCATAATTTGCTGCCTGGCTGAGCCGGCTGCTATCTCCTTTCATCCAGGTCCATTGCTTCGTAACGGGGTCGTATTTCCAGAGATCATTTAAATCCGTAGAAGCACCGGAGGCCGCAAAGCCCTGACCGCCAAACATCCAGAAGTTGCCGTCTTTATCGGTCCATTTACTGAAATAATGTCTTCCTCCTGGTGTATTAAGCGGGGAGGCCACTCCTTTAGCCGTAGCATAAGTTCCCAAAGGATTCTGTGCGTTCGCTCCGTTCATCCAGGTCCATTCCTTCGTGCCAGGGTTAAATCGCCATAAATCATTATAGCGGAAACCAGTATTTGTACCCCCTCCAAATATCCAAACATTCCCGTCATGGTCTGCCCACATAGATTGATTGTACCTTCCATTAGGCAGGTTATTGACATCGGGTACGCCTTTTGTTCCATACACCCCTGCAGTGTTGGGGACGTTGGGGCCACTTATCCAGGCCCATTCTGCCTGTCCGTAAACTACTGCTGTGCCTGCCAGGGACAGGGCAGTCATCAAAAAAGCCTTTCTTAATTTGTGCATCTGTTTCATCTTATTACTGGTTTAAGTGAAGAATACGTGTTCCAACAAAGTAACGTAATGCGTCCGCTAAGACAAAAACACATTTTTCCCAAAATAGAGTTTGTTAAATCTACCTGATCAGCGCCGTAAATGGCTTAAATTTGAAAAAAGAGGAAGCGATGTTTTATAAGTTGAGCGATCTTAAGAAGCTAATTAAATCCATGTCCGGTGCGGAAAAGAAACATTTTTCCCAACAGTTTCCTTCTTTCCGGGCGCCCGGGGGGAAGCCTATTTACCTGCAACTTTTCCAGGCCTTATCCAAGCCAAAAACAGAGCTTCCTGAATTTGATGCCCAGGTATCTTCACAGGTTTATACAACAGGAAAAAAACGTTTGTTTAAAAACGTGATGACCAGTCTTAGACTTTTTCACCAGGAGACTTCTATAGAAATTATCATTCAGAATTATCTTTCTGAAATTGAAATCCTGTACAATCATAATTTGCCGGAGCAAAGCCTTTATATACTTCAAAAAGCATATGCGCTGACCATTAGTTATGAAAAATTCGGTTTATTACTCCAGGTTTTAGAATGGGAAGGAAAGCTCAATATTATATTGGATCATCCGACAAGAACAATTGAAGCAATCGCAGAAGAAGAACAGGAGGTACTGTGCAAACTGACGCAAATCATGCACCTGGAAAATATATACAATAAAGCAAGGAACAGGAAAAGACAGCATGGCTACATTAAAGGTAAAATGAAACTGGAGCTGGAGGCAGAAACATTACAGGCGCCGGGCATGATCACTTATGAACAATGTGCGTCGCAAAAAGCAAGATTCTATTTCAATTTCATCCACGCCCTGTACTATTGGATGACCTTTAATCATACCAAAGCCTATCAATACAGCAAAAACCTGCCCCATCGTCAAATGCAGGTAATCGTATTGAATGATTATATCAATGGCGTATTGGAGCATGTGGCTTCCTGCGTTAACCTCGGTCAGTTCACTGAAGGATTCGCTACCCTGAAGCTGGCTAATGCCTATCTGCTAAGGCAACGCTTAAACCAGGCTCATGCTTTCAATGTGAAGATGTTTTATTACGAAAGCGCTTACCTTTTGATTATGTACAACTACATGGGCGATATCCGGCGGCTTATGCATACGATAAAAAAGGTTGAGGAAGGTCTTGTGATTTATGAAGAGCATCTTTCTGCAGAGATGAAACAGGTACTTTACGGTAACCTGATGAATGCTTACATGGGCGCCGGCAATGTTAAAATGATGGATGCTACCTG
>CAZFKK010000509.1:0-2276 GCA_964519735.1 uncultured Taibaiella sp. | reverse complement strand
CCCAGGTAGATATAATCATACCCCGGTAACTGCTGTGCTATAGCACGAAATATAGTTAAGCCCCCAAAACCCGAATCGAAGATGCCTATTGGCTGCATATCAGCTATAATTAACGGTGGTGCAATAATTTCATCAACAAGTTGCTGCTCTAATGACTATAAAGGAGTTACGTTAGCTCAACAGGTAAGCTACATCCTCCCTGGTCAGCTTCTTCAGGAAGGCATTGTCGTCGCCGATAAGGTCTTTGACCAGGCTCAGCTTCCGCTCCTGCAATAAAAGAATTTTCTCCTCTATAGTATCCTTGCAGATCAACCGGTAAGCAAATATATTTTTTGTCTGCCCGATCCTGTGTGTCCGGTCAATGGCTTGCTGTTCCACTGCAGGATTCCACCACGGGTCTACAATATACACATAATCCGCAGCGGTCAGGTTTAACCCTACGCCACCCGCTTTGAGCGAGATAAGGAATACCCTGGAATCATCTTCGTTCTGAAAACGCTGGATGGCCTTTTCCCTTTCCGTGGAGGTTGTGCTGCCATCAAAATACACATAAGGAATATCCAGGCGCTCTAATTCGGCCCGGATCAGGGCCAGCATACCCAGAAACTGGGAGAACACCAGGGCCTTGTGCTGCCCGGTATTTTCGGTAAGTTCCCGTACCAGCTCATCAATTTTAACCGAATGATTCTCAAATTGTTCTTCCTCGTTCAGAATAGCCGGGGAATCACAAATCTGGCGCAGCTTCATTAAGCCGGTTAATATACTCATCTGGGAGCGCTCTATGCCTCTTTCTTCAATCTCTCCTAATATCTTGGACCGGAAACTGTTGCGGTAGGCATCATAAATCTTTCGTTGTTTAACACCCATCTCGCAATAGAGTACCATCTCTGTTTTTTCGGGAAGGTCAGGGGCTACCTGCTCTTTGGTCCGTCGCAACAGGAAAGGATTGATCAGCTTACGCAGATGGGTTTTCGCCTCTTCTTCCTGCATTTTATCAATAGGGTTGGCAAACTCATTACGGAAAAACTCCATAGAGCCCAGCATACCCGGGTTAAGGAAATTCATCTGTGCATACAAATCAAAGGTATTGTTCTGTACCGGCGTACCGCTCAGGGCCAGTTTATTTTTGCTTTGCAACAATAAGGCTGCTTTGGCCACCTGTGACAAAGGGTTTTTAATAGCTTGCGACTCATCCAGCACTACATAATCAAAATTCAACTGGGACAGCATTTTGATATCACTGCGTAAGGTACCATAAGTGGTGATGATCAGATGAGTGCCTTCAAAATCGGAGATACGGCTCCGCCGTTGTGGTCCATGATGGATCAGGTATTGTATATCCGGCGTAAATTTTTTGATCTCGTTCTCCCAGTTATAAATAAGTGTGGTAGGACAAGCGACCAGGTATAAGGCACCGGGATTTTGATTCTGATAATGCTGGAGGTAAGCCAGGGTTTGCAGTGTTTTACCTAAACCCATATCATCGGCCAGGATCCCCCCCCACCCGGTATCCTGGAGGAAGGTCATCCATTGGAAACCCGATTGCTGGTAAGGGCGGAGCAAGGCATGGATATTATCCGGGATCACTAATTCCTCCATATTGTCGAAATCATAATTCAGTAACCGTTCCCGTTTGGCCACTAGTTCATTCAGCATTTCATTGGGGGCTATATCCTGTATTAACCCTTCCAATGCGGAAAAATGGAATTTCTTGAGCCTGATTTTATTGCCGGGACTTACTGTGCCCAGCTTCACGATTAAGCCATACTTATCCAGCCACTCTTCCGGCAGCAGGCCTATGCTTCCGTCTTTCAGGGTCACAAAATTCTGCCTTTTGGAGAGTGCCTTTTTTACATCGGAAAGATTGACCTGTTCCTCGCCGAAGGATAAATCCACTTCCGCATCAAACCAGTCAATACCACTGGTGAGCTGTAATTGGGTACGGGGCTTATGGGGATTGATCCGCAGTTGCTTCAACTGATCATGGCCCAGAATGTTTACCTGGGCCCGTTCCAGGATCTCTATAAAACTGAAATACCAATTGCCTTTCAATGCTTCCTGTGCCGGAAGCAGGAAGGACCGGGCCCTGCGGCTTTCCTGCATAGAAGGATGCAGGTGTCGCAACAGGGTTAAAAAAGTTTGTTCTGTGGCTTCATTCCGGTGGTGGATCACCACCTTCCCTTCATTCGCCGTAACTGCGACCGAGGTGTCCAGCCACTGTTTCTCTACCCCTGCATAATCAAATATAGGTTTGAAGACCATCATTTTTTCCGTCT
>CAZFKK010000508.1:1969-2281 GCA_964519735.1 uncultured Taibaiella sp. | reverse complement strand
TTCAAAACATTTATCTATTTCAGGGGTACAACTTAAATATTCGCTTCGTCTTGAAGCAAATACCTTACGATTAACTGAAAATAACGGGCAATATATTTTAAAGCCTGTACCGCCATCTAAGCAATTGGTAGCCTTGGATGATGTGCCGGAAAATGAACATTTGACGATGCAGATCGCAGAGCAGGTATTTAAGATCAATACAGCAGCCACCTGTCTCCTTTCTTTCAGGGACGGGGAAGTAGCCTATCTTACCCGAAGGTTCGATGTTAAACCGGATGGCAGCAAATACATGCAGGAGGACTTTGCCCAACT
>CAZFKK010000508.1:1660-1933 GCA_964519735.1 uncultured Taibaiella sp. | reverse complement strand
ACGAGCGAAACCCATGGATCTGCATTCAAATATGACGGCACTTATGAAGAAATAGGCACTTTGATTAAAAAGTATGTTGCTGCTGCCCCACCCGCCCTGGAACATTTTTTTAAATTGGTTACGTTCAATTATGTAATTTCCAATGGTGATGCTCACCTGAAAAATTTCTCGTTGATCCGGGCAGATTCGGGGGAGTACCAGCTTACGCCTGCCTATGACCTCCTGAGCACGGTTATCCATACCCCACAAGAGCCGTATCCGACTCTTGTGGGG
>CAZFKK010000508.1:0-1650 GCA_964519735.1 uncultured Taibaiella sp. | reverse complement strand
CGGCTCTGGACTTATATGAGTACAGCATGCAATCTCCCTTTTATACCACTTATGGTTACTATGGCCGGCCCGACTTCCTGGAATTTGCTCAAAGGCTAGGCCTGATGCAACAAAGGGCCATCAACATCCTGGATCAATTCCTGGATAAGGAGCACCAGGTCATCGCCTATATTGAGCAATCGCGACTATCTCCGGGCAGTAAAAACAAATATATGGCTCACCTGAAAGATAAATTAAAGCGTATGGTAACCGTCTGAAGGAGCGACCTTATCTGAAGCCAAGCTGGGTTCCCTTTATACATTACCTCCCTACCGCAAAAGGGTCACATTGCCTTTATAGCGTTCCTGCCGGCCGTTATCAAAACCTATCTCCACCAGGTAAACATACACGCCGGCGGGTTGGTCCCGGTTATTGAATCTGCCGTCCCAGCCCCTGCCATCAGTACTTGTGGTTTCAAAAAGGAGCTGCCCCCAGCGGTTGAAGACCTGCAACCGGAAGCTAACCGCATCTTTGAAAAGTAAGGGGCGGGGGGAAAAGTAATCGTTGATCCCATCCCCATTGGGGGTAAAGGCATTGGGCATATCAAGGTAACAATCCTTATCTATTCTTACCGATTCTGTAACCGCACAATTGTGCGCACTGGTTACCGTAAGGCTGTAGTGGCCAGGATGTACCACCTTAAGTTGCCGGGAGGTATCGCCTGTGTTCCAGCGGTAATGGAAGCCTCCCTGGTGGGGCTGCAGATTTTGCAGGATCAGGGATGCTCCATGTAAACAGATTGCCGAATCAGGGCCAAGGTCTATTAAAGGAAGGGAATGAACATATACTGTATCCCTAAAGGAAGTATCGGGACATACACGGAAGTAGGAAGTTAGTGTTACCGGTAAGACACCGGTAGTCTCATAAGCATGTTGTGTTTTGTCTTGATTGCCTGAAGTCATTGTTGCACCATCACCAAATTGCCAGTGCAGGCTTGTGGCCGTGTTTCCTGAATTGAGCGAAAAAGAAATCATTTCTCCTGTGCAAATGCTATCCCGGTCTATAAGGAAATGAGCAAAAATAGCCGTATCCACGACAATATTCTGGTAAGCAGTATCCGGGCAGATGTCATCAATATGGCCAACAAGCATTACCCGGTAGCTTCCCGAATGGCTATAAGCATACCGCGGATTTTGAAGAACAGAAGCTTCCTGATCACCAAATGACCAGTTGAAATTATTGAAAGGACGGTCAGATGTATTTTGAAAGGAAATAAGATCCGTAATGCAAGCCAGTGTATCTGCACTAAAAGAAACTTTATAATCCGGATCAGGATAGGTAATGATAAAGCTGTCTATATGATTTTCACATAAAGAATCAAGCTGGTAGCTTAACCAATAAATTCCAGGCTTATTTACTTTTCGCTGTTTTCCGACGCTGCCCTCTTCCCATACGTAATACATGCAAGGCGAGTGTACTTCATAACTGACCCAATAGGTACCTGAACTACTCACCGGTTGTGACTGCCCGGTACGGTTGTTCTCCCATACATAATTCATACCGGAAGTGTCGATTGCTGTCAATAAGAATTGATTAACGCAAAAAAGCGTATCTGTCTGGAAACGGTAAATTTTCCTACTGGCTACAATAGTAACCGAATTAGGTAACCCC
>CAZFKK010000507.1:0-2284 GCA_964519735.1 uncultured Taibaiella sp. | reverse complement strand
CCGCTTTACACTTTTCATCCATCTGTTCCAGTAAATGCATCACCAGGTTTTCCCTCTCCAGCTTCAAGGCATGTTGTTCTGCTTCCTGCCATTCCGCTCCATTATATGTAGATACATGAAACACCTCATTTGTTACCGGTAATCTATCTTTAATTTTTAAAACATTGAGCCATTTCCTCTTACAAACAATAACTAAAAATGCTTCAAATGGACAAGTGAGTACGAACTTACCATCAGCACTCATTTTATAAATATCAATAAGCGCTTCCTGGAAGACATCTTCCGCTTCCTCTTCTGTACCCCTGTTGGCCAGGATCATACGTTTTATCTTATCCGCAAACAATCGATAAATAGCCTGGATCTCCTTATGATCATTTTGCTGCAGGCTTATTATGTACTTTTGATCAATGTGCATGCTGGCTGAATTAATTTATGGGGTAAAAATAAACTTTTTTTAAATTTATATTCTTTTTTTATCAACAAGAATTCAGGAAGAAAATGAACATTTTTTGTTACTTTTCGCAAAAAACAAATATATAACCATTATACGTATGAGACTTAAGATACTTTCTTTTTTATTTCTCTATAGCTGCTCCCCGCTTTGGGCACAGCAGGAAACAATAGCGTTTGAATCTTCTATCAGCCTGAATCCCTCTGCTGAAGGATTCAAATTTCAGGCTCATCTCCCCGAATTACAAGCAATCCCAGGTGGCAGGGCGCCCTTTTATACCTATTTGTGGGATTTTGGCGATGGACACTTCAGCACAGAAGCCCAGCCTGAACATGGTTATACTGATATAGGCGCTTATGAAGTACAGCTATATGCCACCAATAACTATGACTTTGGCACTAAGCCACCCCGTCCCATAAAAAAAATCCACATCACCAAAAATGCACTGGTACAACATCGCACCAGTAGTCCCGCAGAACGCAATTTTTTCTCTGCCAACGGGATCTTCCAATTGGCTAAGAATGCCAATGCCCTTCCGGGGCAGGATATGGTACTCATTGCGGGGCTCAAAGCACCGGCAGGAAAAGGAACGTTATTTATCCTGACTAATGAAAAAGCATACGGTAAACCCGGCTTTATCGTAAAACGACAATCTACCTATAACCAGGAAAAAATTTTACCGGCAGAAGAATTGAATCCCGGGAACTTATGGGCATCCATACACAAGGTCACTGCCACGCAGAGCGGAAGCCCCGACTATGGCAACAGAGAAGAAAGGAACCTTAACGCTCAAGAAGCCGTCAATTATTTCTCTTCTATATATAATAGTTACCAAACAGTAACGGCCTACGAGGTCCAAACCCATACGGATACGGCCCAATTCTCCTTCATCCACCTGGATATTACTCAGGACATGCTCAAGGATACGAATGCTATGGTAACGGTTACCGGAATATTCCTTCCCGAAAACGGCGAAGCGATCATACACCGGTTGGATATACCTATCGTGACCTCCCATGATCCGAATAAAATGTCCATGAAGCAGGCCTGGCTCTCTTATCGCAGTTTATACAAGAGAAAAGCGATGAAATACAAAGTTCAGTTCCAGAACAATGGAGAGGGTGATGCCAAAAATATCCGGTTAGAGATGAAACTCCCCGGTATCTTTGACCTGACTTCCTTTCAGTTATTACATCAATATCCGAAATGCCCGCCCTGTATCAATGAACAGGATTCCGGATGCTGGACCCATTATATTAAAGGCAACGATACCCTCGTTTTCCATTTCAGGAACATCAGCCTGCCCGGCAGCAAGGCAGAAGACATTACTGATAAAGACAGTACGAAGGGGTTTATTCAATTTACCGTAAAACCCCGGAAACATTTACCCAACCGGCCTTTCAGAAGCCGTACAGCCATCTATTTTGACAAGAATGAACCTGTAATTACTAATTTTGCTACCGGAAGATTCCGCAAAAGCCTTTCTCCCATCCTTTTCGGTGGCTATCAACATATCCTCAAAGATGCTCAACTGCCGGAAGACAGGACCAGTCTTCATTATACGAATACCGGGTCCATCGGGATCGGGTTAGCGCCGCTGGCACCATACCGGAAGCCGTTCTGGCAGGTAGAACTCTACTTCAATACGGGAAAAAGCGATCAATCCATGACGGGTATTCAGGAGCGCGGAGAGCTCAATATCGATGGCAAATACTATGGCTATTCCGGTTATGACAAAACTTTTAAAGAGGAATTTATACAGCTAAAAATTGTCCCGCTGCATATCCGGTATAATTTCAATAAATACTTTTCAGGAGGGCTCGGGATTATGGG
>CAZFKK010000506.1:1918-2287 GCA_964519735.1 uncultured Taibaiella sp. | reverse complement strand
GAAAGAAAGTCACTTCGATTTTCGCCGCTCATGTCTTTACGGGACCGGCTTTGCGCCAGTACCTGACCGACGAGGCTTATAAAAGCCTGATGCACTCTATTAAATCAGGTATTAAAATAGACCGTAAAGTGGCAGACCAGATCGCTGCGGGGATGAAAACCTGGGCGGAAGAGCGGGGAGCCACCCATTTTTCCCATTGGTTTCAGCCTTTAACAGGTACTACTGCTGAGAAGCATGATTCCTTTTTTACCTTAAAGTCGGATGGTACGGCTATTGAAATTTTTGAAGGTGATGCTTTGATCCAACAGGAGCCTGATGCTTCCAGTTTCCCTCACGGAGGTACCCGGGCTTCAAAAGTAGCCCGGATAC
>CAZFKK010000506.1:0-1908 GCA_964519735.1 uncultured Taibaiella sp. | reverse complement strand
CAACGGGGGTATCAGGAATACCTTTGAGGCCAGGGGGTATACGGCCTGGGATCCGGCTTCCCCGGCATTTATTATGGAGACAGCACAGGGAAAGACCTTATGTATTCCTACTATATTTATTGCTTATAACGGAGAATCACTGGATTATAAAGCGCCTTTGCTTAAATCTATAGAGGTACTGGATAAGGCCGCGGTGGACGTATGTCATTATTTTGATAAGAACGTGACTAAAGTAACGGCGACCCTGGGATGGGAGCAGGAGTATTTTGTCATTGATGAATCCATTGCCAATGCCCGTCCCGATATCGTGATGTGTGGCCGTACCTTACTGGGCCATACTCCGGCAAAAGGACAGCAACTGGAAGACCACTACTTCGGCTCCATACCCGAGCGTATTTTTGCTTTTATGCAGGATTACGAGCAGGAAGCCTATAAGCTGGGTATCCCTTTGCGTACCCGGCATAATGAGGTGGCCCCGGCGCAGTTTGAATGTGCCCCTATTTTCGAGGAAGTCAATATTGCCGTGGATCATAATACTTTGTTGATGGATGTTATGAACAAAATAGCAAAGCGGCATAAACTTAAAGTCTTGTTTCATGAAAAACCATTTGCCGGTGTCAATGGCAGCGGCAAACATAATAACTGGAGCCTGGCCACAGATACCGGTGTTAACCTCTTAGCGCCCGGTAAGACGCCAAGGACCAACCTGCTGTTTTTAACCTTTTTTGTCAATGCCATTAAAGCGGTACATGACCACGCAGACCTGTTGCGTGCAGCCATCGCTTCGGCCAGCAATGACCATAGACTAGGAGCCAATGAAGCGCCGCCTGCGATCATCTCCGTATTTATCGGTACCTACCTGACCAAAGTGCTGGATGAAATCGAGGAGCGTGTTAATGGCAAGTTCACTGAGCAGGATGAAGTGATCCTTAAGCTGGATATTCATAAACATATTCCGGAGCTGATGATGGACAATACGGACCGTAACCGCACCAGCCCCTTTGCCTTTACCGGGAATAAATTTGAGTTCCGGGCAGTCGGCTCCTCGGCCAACTGTGCTTCTTCCATGTCTACGCTGAACAGTATCATGGCGGCTACTTTAAAAGAATTTAAGATAGAAGTAGATAGTAAAATTGAAAAGGGCGCTAAAAAGGAAATAGCCATTCTGCAAGTGCTGCGGAATTACATTGAAGCTTCCCGCAACATCCTGTTTGAAGGAGATAATTATAGTGAAGACTGGGCTAAAGAAGCAGCCAAAAGAGGGTTGAGTAATTTCAAGGCTACCCCGGAAGCCCTGGATGTCCTGATACGCCCGGATACCTTAAAGCTTTTTGGCGACCTGGGTATATACACCGAACGTGAATTGCATGCCCGTCATGAGATCGTGCTGGAGGAGTATATTAAAAAGGTACAGATAGAAGCCCGTATCCTGGGCTACCTGTCCACGAATCATGTCCTGCCTGTGGCGATACAATACCAGAATATCCTGGTGGAAAATGTAAGGGGACTGAAAGAGCTGGGTTTAAAGCCGGCTTCCTACAAAGCACAGTTGAACCTGCTGGAAGTGGTGTCCAATCATATCCAGGAGATCAACGATCATGTAGAAGCCATGATAGGGGAGCGCAAAAAGGCCAATAAACTGGAAAGCGCCCGGGACCGTGCCTTTGCTTATTGTGATCATGTAAAAATACATTTTGAAAAGATCCGTTACCACGTAGATAAACTGGAATTGATCGTAGAGGATAAATTGTGGCCTATGCCTAAGTACAGGGAGCTGTTGTTTTTGCGTTAGTGCCGGGTAGGACAGGTTGATGATGGAGGTGAGTTTATCTTTCGATACTCATCTCCATTTATTATTTTCAGCCGGCAGGTAAGCTACACTTCAAATAAATCTACCTGGCTGAATCC
>CAZFKK010000505.1:505-2292 GCA_964519735.1 uncultured Taibaiella sp. | reverse complement strand
GGTAGCATTGCCCGGGACGCCGGCAACAATATTACGCTGGATAATCGGGGCAATATTTATACAACGGGTTTGTTCCGGGATAGAGCCGATTTTAACCCTGGAGTAGATACTGCTTATTTGGAGCCGGGAAGAGTAGGTAATCCTTCTACATTTATCTTAAAAATGAACCAGAGACAGCAGGGTTGCCTGCCAACTTATCGTAATCTACCTCTTGCCATTGCTTGCCAATCCTACAGCATTAACGGCCAAACTTATTCTTCGTCTGGAAAATACCAACAATACTTCACGGATGTACAGGGTTGTGACAGCATCTTAACCATACCGGTCCTATTAAGAAACACAGGCAGTGTGTTGACTATAAATGATTGTGATAGCTTTACCTTAGGCAATAGTACTTATGCTGCTTCCGGAATTTATACCCAGATCTTTAAAAACAGCGTCAATTGTGACAGCGTGGTCACGATCAACTTAACCTTAAAAAAGAGTACCGGAAGAAACCTGGTCGCAACTGCTTGTGAAAGCATTGCAATTAATGGTATGACCTATACTACTTCCGGAGTTTATACCCAGAGATTTTCCAATGCTATAGGCTGTGACAGTATTGTTACTTTGTACCTTACGATAAAACATAAACGGAATATGGTACTGGAGGAAACAGCATGCAATAGCTATACCTTAAATAATAAAGTGTATACCACGTCCGGGACTTATGTTCAATCCTATCCCAATCCCTGGTGCGACAGTACCGTTACTTTGAACTTAACTATAAATGAAGGGCCTAAAATAGATTATAAAGTGGAAGCTTGCCGGAGTTACACCTTAAACCAGCAGACTTATGTTGCCTCCGGCATCTATACGCAAACCTATACCAGTGCTTCCGGCTGCGACAGTATCATCACCCTTGATTTAACGATAACCCATATAGACACAGCTGTTGTTCTCAACAATAATACCCTGACGGCTCAGGCGTCGAACGCCTCTTACCAATGGTTGGATTGCAGTAACAATTACGAACCTATACCGGGAGCTACCTTTCGCAGCTTTCCAGCGACAAAAAGGGGGAATAGCTATGCCGTCGTTATCATGCAGAATGAGTGTAAAGACACCTCCTTTTGTTATACCTTACCGGGAGGGACCTTGCTGGATGATGTAGTTACGGACATGCAGGTCAGCATTTATCCGAATCCCAGTTCGGGCTATTTGACCATAGCCGTGGAACAACCGTTTCAGAACGCGACACTAAGGGTCCTCAATAGTATGGGACAAATAGTGGAACAGAAAACTGATTATAGAGGAAAGATCTTGCAGTTGGATATAAAACATCTGGCAAGGAGCATGTACCTGCTTGAAATCTATGATGACGGGAAAATATACAGGTCCCGAATCATTAAGGAGTAATCCTCACTGTGGCTGCTATAGGCTGGCTGAGCATAACAGGGAAAAAGTATAAAGGTTAAACGATATGTGTATACCGGTCTATAGTGCCACAGGTGAACCCGTCATTATGAAATTAAAGTTTCTTTTAGTGCTACTGTACCTCTCTTCGTGTAACCAGGAACAACGAAAAAAGATAACTGAGGATTCTCTTATTTTTCATTTTGAGAAAAATAAAAAGGAATTCAATTACCAGCCGGGGAGATTTCCTTTCCCGGAAGAGTCTTACCTGTATTTTACAAATCCTTGCCCCCTCTATTATGGCTATGAGTTACCTGCGGGGACAAATACACCGGACAGTTTGCAGAAAGAAAACCGGGATTAACGAAAGAGGAGCGCATTAGGAGCGGAAA
>CAZFKK010000505.1:0-495 GCA_964519735.1 uncultured Taibaiella sp. | reverse complement strand
TTGAACCATGAAATCAAAGGCATACCTCTTGCTCTTCCTGGTGCTCTTTCTGGAATCTTGCGGAATCATGGGCATTCGCTTAAAGGTGCATAACCCCCGGCATGCCGGGAAATACCCCCGGTTTACAGAAGAAACTATTCTGCATGGCGAACTTTCTCCGATGCGTAAAGGCTTTGATGTATCCTTTTATGACCTGGATATAGAAGTGGATGCAGCCAGCCAAACGTTGGGGGGATGGGTAGCGGTTCGCTCCCTAGCCCTACAGGATATCGACAGTATTCAACTGGACCTGGATCCCGTCTTTAGCCTGGACTCCCTTAGCTGGGGAACAAGGACAGGCCCGTCACTGGCTGCTTCCCGGAAGTATAAAGCGCTATTCATTGCATTGCCGCACCGGGTAAAAAAGGGGGAAATATTTACCGTGCATATGAAATATAAAGGCCGGCCTCAAAAAGCCAAGAAGGCCCCCTGGAAAGGCGGACTGGTATGGAAGAA
>CAZFKK010000504.1:0-2294 GCA_964519735.1 uncultured Taibaiella sp. | reverse complement strand
CATTTCTGTTGCAAAATTACCCAAAACTTCTCAAATAGAGAAGTTTTTAAATTAATTTTGCCAGCACTGGAAATCACCCCATGTCACCCTGTCATCAACAGTACGGCTCACCTGACTCCTTGTTACAGGCGAAGGATACTTAAACCAAATTTCCCGGACCGGAAACGCGATCCGGGACCTTCTTTCCTGCCATTTTGATACTGGCAGGCATTTTGATATATTTATCTGAAAAAGGATAATACTATGCTGGGATATTATGTAATCGCCGGTATCATGTTCCTGGTAGGCATGATCGTAAGCAACAGGCTTAAAAGTAAATTTAAAGAATATAGTGAAGTAGGGCTGCGCAATGGCTTAAGTGGCCGCCAGATCGCGGAAAAAATGCTGTCGGATAATGGCATTTATGATGTCCGGGTGGTGTCCACTCCCGGATTCCTTAGCGATCATTACAACCCGGCTGATAAAACGATTAATTTAAGTCCGGATGTATATGAAGGACGAAGCGTATCCGCAGCGGCAGTGGCCGCCCATGAGTGCGGACATGCGGTACAACATGCCACCGCCTACAGTATGCTGACCTTGCGCAGTAAAATAGTGCCGCTGGTAAATATCAGCAGCCGGTTATCGCAATGGATCATCCTGATCGGCCTTGGGATCATGGCCGGACGTGCCAACCCTACTATTCTCCTGGTCGGTATTGCACTTTTTGCCATAACCACTATTTTCACCCTCATCACACTGCCGGTGGAGTATGATGCCAGCAACAGGGCTCTGAAATGGCTGGAAGCAACGAATATGACTACCCCTGCCGAACATGACCAGGCTGCAGATGCCCTGAAATGGGCAGCACGCACCTATGTGGTAGCCGCCATAAGCTCTGTGGCCACCCTGCTGTATTATATATTACTGTTCATGAATAGCAGGAGCCGGGAATAACCCACAAAACAAGCCTTAAGTAGAACAAAATAGCTGTCTTTTAAAAAAAGCAGCTTTTTTTGTTTTTACCAACAACAACATATTATCTTTATTAAGTACCTTGCGCATTCATTAACCAAAAAAAATTATTTAATTCCTACAACCGCCTTAACCAGACCTAAAAAGTATGCAAACCGATACCAATAATAGTGCCGCTACTCCTATTATTAAAAGGCTCATGGTAGCCAACCGCGGGGAAATCGCCATCCGGATCCTGCGGGCAGCTTCTGAAATGAAGATCCGTACCGTAGCCATCTATACTTACGAGGACCGCTATTCGCTCCACCGTTACAAGGCTGATGAAGCCTACCAGATCGGCAATGAAGAAGATCCCCTGAAGCCTTACCTGGATATAGAAGCGATCATTAAAATAGCCAAAACCAATGCTATAGATGCCATCCATCCCGGCTATGGCTTTTTGAGCGAGAACGTACAGTTTGCCCGCCGGTGCCGGGAAGAGGGCATTATCTTCATAGGGCCCACTCCTGAGGTAATGGAACAACTGGGAGATAAGATAGCCGCTAAAAAGATTGCCCGGAGTAACCAGGTTCCGGTAATAGAAGACAGCCAGATCCAACTGGCAGATAAAGGACTGGTACTACAGGAAGCAGAAAGGATCGGCTTTCCCATTATTCTGAAGGCGGCTGCCGGGGGCGGGGGCCGGGGCATGCGGGTGGTTCGCCATAAAGAAGACCTGATCGCCTCCTTTAATGAAGCCCGCAGTGAGGCGGAAAAGGCATTTGGGGATGGCACCATCTTTATCGAGAAATTTATAGACCAGCCTAAGCATATCGAAGTACAACTGCTGGCAGACAACCACGGCCATATCGTACACTTATACGAAAGGGATTGCTCGGTACAACGCCGCTTTCAGAAGGTGGTAGAAATAGCGCCGGCGCCTAACCTGCCGGCGGTCACCAAACAGCAGGTGTATGACTATGCGCTGAAAATAGCCAAAGCGGTTAACTACAATAATGCAGGTACCGTAGAATTCCTGGTGGATAAAGAAAATAAAGTATACTTCATAGAAGTCAATCCCCGCATCCAGGTGGAACATACCGTTACTGAAGAGGTGACCGGTATTGATATCGTACGCAGCCAGATACTGATCGCCCAGGGTATCAAATTATCAGACCCGCTTATCTTCATCCAGAACCAGGAAGATGTACAGCTCAACGGATTTGCCATCCAATGCCGCATCACCACGGAAGACCCTGAAAATAATTTCAAACCTGACTACGGCACCTTGATCGCTTATAGAAATGCAGGGGGCTTCGGCATCCGCCTGGACGAAGGAAGCGCCTACTCGGGCATGAAAA
>CAZFKK010000503.1:2058-2295 GCA_964519735.1 uncultured Taibaiella sp. | reverse complement strand
ACAAACTATCCGGAGCTCCTGATGCATAAAGGCTATCTGAAGCAATACCTAAAGCCATTAAATCTTCCGTGATCAAAAAATATTGCTTTACGAAGGCGCCCAGACTTGTAGATCCCGGAGACCCTTTTGCTGTATAAACATTAGGATCTGCCCACGTAGCCTGTAGTTCAATATGTTCCCCATCCACTACAATAAAAAGGCTCTTCTCTCCCAAACGGATCCGGTATAATGCCGGTT
>CAZFKK010000503.1:251-2048 GCA_964519735.1 uncultured Taibaiella sp. | reverse complement strand
CCGGTTCCGTATAAAGGCCCGAAAACCGGAAAAAACCGTTTTTATCAGAATGTGCCGTATCGATGAGTTTAGTTTCATAACCCAACTCTTCCAGTATCACCTTTTGCTCCGGCATTCCTTTGATCGTAGCTTCAACACTAAATAAATGGTTCTTATCCTTACAGGAGGTACCTACCAATAAACTCAGTAAAAAAATGGAAATGATGGACAGAACTGCTCTCATGAAATGAAATCACATTAATGTAGGTACAAAATTACTATTATTTTTATCCGGCAAACACAAATGATTGCTAAAATAGAGCAAAGACAGTGAATATGCCGTTAATTAAATATGCAATAAAAATCAACTATAGAATGCGCTCTTATCAATATGCTTCATCCGGGTAGCAAAGTAAACAGTCTGAGCCAGCCTCCTTAAAGAGCCAAAGATATTTATAAATACCAAAAAAAAACAGTCTTTTTTATTTTCTTATTTATTTTATAATCAGGGCAAAGTAATGGTTTATTTCTTCGGGATCACAAGGATAAGATTTACTTTTGCAGTCATGAAAGACCAGGTCTATACTTATGAGCAATTAAGCCGGTTTACTCTTGCCGTATTTAAAAAAATAGGTTGTTCAGACAGGGATGCCCGGCTGGCTACCCGGGTACTTTTATCTGCTGACCTGAGGGGTATTGACAGTCATGGCATTGCCCGCCTGGGTGGCTATGTGCGTCTTTGGGAAGCCCGAAGGATCAATGCTGTTCCGAATATGCAAGTGATCCATGAGACCCCCTCTACGGCAGTTGTAGATGGGGACGCGGGCTTAGGATTGGTGGTAGCGCCCTACAGCATGAAAATAGCTATAGACAAAGCAAAAGTAGCGGGAACCGGCTGGGTAAGTGTACAGAACAGTAATCATTTCGGTATCGCCGGATTTCATGCCATGATGGCGCTGGAGGAAGATATGATCGGTATTGCCATGACCAATGCCAGCGCTTTGGTAGCCCCTACCTTTTCTATAGAAAGGATGCTGGGCACGAATCCCATTGCGGTAGCCATACCGGCAGGAAAGCAACCTCCTTTTGTAGCGGATATGGCTACAACAACCGCCGCCAACGGAAAACTGGAATTATTACAACGTAAAGACCAAGATACCCCTCCGGGTTGGGTCCAGGATAAAGAGGGCCACCCTTCCACCAATGCCCATGAGCTCCGGTTGGGGGGCGCATTGTTGCCTTTGGGTAGCGACAGAACACACGGCAGCCACAAAGGTTACGCCCTGGGGAGCATCGTGGACATCTTCTCTGCTGTACTCAGCGGAGCTTCTTACGGCCCCTGGGCACCACCATTTCCTGCTTATGTGCCCATGCCGGAAAATATGCCCGGTAAGGGCCTCGGCCATTTCTTCGGGGCCATGCGGATAGACGCATTCCGGAAAGCGGATGAATTCAAGGAGCAAATGGATAACTGGATCAGCCGGTTTCGTCAAGCTACACCTGCACCAGGACAAGAAAAAGTATTGATCCCAGGGGACCCCGAAAGAATGATAGAAGAACTACGGAAAAAAGAAGGCATCCCTATTGTGGCCTCTGTTGTGAACGAACTCCAACAATTGGCAGGTTCTTTAAATATATCCGGACAAATATTCTAACATGGCATTCACCCTCAACTGCAAAGGACGTCTGTTAGTTCTGGATAGGCCCATCGTTATGGGCATTCTTAATGCTACCCCCGACTCCTTTTATAACCGGGGCCGGGAAAGTTCTGAGACCGCTTTGTTTGAGAAAGCTGCTCAGATGCTGCAAGATGGCGCT
>CAZFKK010000503.1:0-241 GCA_964519735.1 uncultured Taibaiella sp. | reverse complement strand
ATAGACGCATTCCGGAAAGCGGATGAATTCAAGGAGCAAATGGATAACTGGATCCATCGGTTCCGTAATGCCACTCCTGTAGCGGGACAAGAACAGGTATTGATCCCCGGTGACCCGGAAAGAAATATGGAAGCCATAAGAAAAAAAGAAGGTATTCCTATAGTAGATTCTGTAGTGACAGAACTCCGGCAATTAGCGGGCACTTTAAACCTATCCGGACAAATATTTTAATATGACCTTC
>CAZFKK010000502.1:0-2297 GCA_964519735.1 uncultured Taibaiella sp. | reverse complement strand
TTCTGGCTTTCCAGCAGCGCTTTGGCGGTAAAATCTTTGGTAAATTTGGTGATCCAGCCCAGGCCTGCCTCCAGGGGTGATGTGGTATCATCAATATCATTACCATAAAGACAGAACCCTTTTTCCAGGCGTAAGGTGTCCCGGGCACCCAAACCTATAGGTTTCAATCCTTTCGGGCCACCGACACGGAAGATCTCTTCCCATATTTTGTCCGCATTCCCTTCTTTATCTTCAAAATAAATCTCTATACCCCCGCTGCCTGTATAACCGGTAGCGCTGATCAATACATTGTCCACCCCGGCAAATCTTCCTTTGGTGAAAGTGTAATATTTCAGGTTAACCAGGTCCACATCGGTAAGCTCCTGCATGTAGGACACTGCTTTCGGCCCCTGTATGGCCAGCAATGCCGTTTTTTCCGATATGTTTTCCATATCCACCCCTTCTGTATTTCTTTCGCTGATCCAGTTCCAATCTTTTTCTATATTTGAGGCATTGACCACCAACAGGTAAGTTGCATTTTCTTCCAGGCAATATACGATCAGGTCATCCACGATCCCGCCGTTTTCATTAGGCAAACAGGAATACTGTGCTTTTCCCGGGGTAAGATTAGCAGCATCATTGCTCGTCACCCGTTGGATCAGGTCCAGCGCGCCCGGGCCTTTAAGAATAAATTCCCCCATATGACTTACGTCGAACACACCCGCATTCTGGCGCACGGTAGCATGTTCATCATTAATGCCGCTATAAGAGATAGGCATATTGTAGCCGGCAAATTCAGCCATTTTAGCGCCCAAAGCAATATGCTTTCCTGTAAATGGAGTACTTTTCATCAGTTCTATTGTGTGATTTAATAAGTGATTAAGCTATTGTTTTTTTAAAAACAGCCCAAAATTAGCATTAAACTACGTGTTAAAAAACCGCACAATAACTTTTTATTCAAAATCGTTTATTTACTTAGCCCTAATTTTGTTTTTCACCTTCCTCCGGAAGGCTTTTTATTATATAGATCAACTATGTTCCGTTTTCAATATATAGAATATTTATGGTTATTATGGCTCATCCCTTTGGTCATTGTACTTTATGTGTCTTATTTACAGTGGCGCAGGCTTAAAATTAAAAAGCTGGGAGACCCTTCGCTGATCAGACCCCTGCTCTCCGGCAGAATCATAGGCAGGAATACTACTAAATTCATATTATCTGCACTGGCTTTATTTTGTGCTATCGGAGGCCTTGCCAATCTACAGATGGGTGCCCAGACAGAGAAAGCGGAGCGCAAAGGTGTGGATGTTTTTTTTGCCCTTGATGTCAGCAAAAGTATGCTGGCCACAGATGTACAACCGGACCGCCTGACACGTGCCAAGCTCCTGATCAATAGTATGATCGACAAAATGGGCAATGACCGGGTGGGCCTGGTGGTTTTTGCCGGGAAAGCCTATCTGCAGGTACCCCTTACCATTGATTACAGTGCAGCCAAAATGCTGTTGAGCACGGTACAGACGGATATGGTGCCTACACAGGGCACCATTCTATCGGAAGCCATCAACCTTTCCGTGCAGTCCTTCAGTCAGAAAGAAAAGAAGTACAAGGCTATCATCCTGATCTCTGACGGAGAGGATCATGATGCACAAGCCCTGGATGCCGCTAAAAAAGCTGCAGATGAAGGCGCCGTTATTTATACCGTAGGTATCGGCTCCCCCCAGGGTACTACCATTTTCGACCCGGAAACAGGAACCGTAAAAGTAGATGAATCCGGCAACACGGTAATTACCCGGTTGAATGAAAATGAATTACGGTCCCTGGCCCAGGCTACCGGCGGAAGCTACCTGCTGCTGACCAATACCAACCAGGCTGCAGATCACCTGATGCATATCATCAGTGATATGGAAGGCCGGAGCATGGGCAGTGTGCTCTTCACCAGTTATGAAAGTTATTTTCAATACTTCCTGGGCATCGCCCTGTTATTGCTGGTTATCGAATGGATGCTGCCCGCCTCAACAACCCTGAAAAAACAGGAGTTACAAAGGCTGGAACAATAATAATTAAAACAAAAAGGACTTTACGTGAGATTACTCTTAATCATTATAGCAGCACTTTCCATGAGCCAATATACCTCGGGACAAGAAAGCCGGAACGCCAGGACCGACTTGCGGAAAGGCAATAAACTGTACCAGGAAAAGAAATATAAGGAAGCCTCGGAACAGTACCAGAAGGCGTTACAAAAAGATCCCGGCTCCTTCACGGGTATCTTTAACATGGGGGATGCGCTTTACCAGCACAAACAATATGAAGGCGCCCGC
>CAZFKK010000501.1:0-2306 GCA_964519735.1 uncultured Taibaiella sp. | reverse complement strand
GGCACAGGCACAGGAGGCAGGTTTGAGAATGTCAATGCGGCCAATTCCGGAAATGCACTGGAAGCGGCTACCAATGGATCAGGAGCTGGTCTTCATGTCTCCCAGACAAATAATAATGTTGCCACGGGAATGCTCGCCATTTTCCGCACAAGCACCGGGAACCAGATACGCTTTGACAAGACCGGGAAAGGTTTTTTTAACGGCGGTACCCAGAACTCCGGCGCGGACCTTGCAGAAGCCTTTGATGTGACCGAGCACGTATCTGCTTACGAGCCAGGTGATGTGTTGGTTATTTCCCTGGATAAGGATCGTACCGTAGAAAAAAGTGAGGAGACTTATTCTTCAAGGATATTAGGTGTATATGCTACCAAGCCCGGTGTACTGCTTACGGAAGAAGGGGTCGATAGCGACTTGAAAGATAAGGTGCCTATGGGCGTGGTCGGCGTAATTCCTACTAAAGTATGTCTTGAAGGTGGTGCCATTGCCAGGGGTGACTTCCTGGTGACCTCTTCGCTCAGCGGTGTAGCCATGAAAGCGGATCTTTCGAAAGTGAAAACAGGGCAGGTAATAGGTAAAGCGCTGCAGAATTTCGATCAGGCCGGTGTCGGCAAGATCAACGTTTTTGTTAATGTTAAATAATCACTACTCATTAAAATATAAATTATGAAAAAGATCATTTTTTTAGCTACAACCTTATCTTTGTCCTTTTGGTGCATAGCCCAGGAACAAAAAATAGCAACGGTAAGTGAACAACCGGCCTTCGCTTCCCCAACAGGGCAATCCGCTGCCAGATCACAACAGGTAACAGCCCAACCGGCCCGTAGTGCCCAGCCAGTCAGGACATTATCTTCTGAGCAGGCAAGCCCGGCTGCTGTAACCAGTCCCAACAACACTAAGATAATACAGGCCAAAGCCATAGAACAAAGCCCGGAACGTAACTTAAAGCTGTCCAGTGAAGGGCCTATAGATGCCAGGCCGGTGAAGCCGGTAGTTGATCCGGCTACATTTATTCATTCACAAGAAAAGCCATAGCTTATGAAACCTTACTTTAGTATGGTCAAAGATAGCGTATGCTGTATGGTCTTGCTCTGCTTACCAACAGCTATGCAGGCACAATTTAATGCGGGCAGCACGTTCAGGGTTATGGCCAATACGCCAATAACCATTGATAGCCTGGTGCTTCAACCTTCTGCTGACCTGGTCCTTGATAATACCCTGATCGGGGTATCCCATATTGCTGTTCCGGCCATCGTTCCGGGAAGTACGGGAAGTATAGAGCGTGTTTATGAGATCAGCCCGCCCTTAAGCTTTACAGGTACTATAGGGCATTATTACCTCGATGCCGAGCTGAACGGAAATTCAGCGTCAGGTTTGAACCTGTTTTATGATGATGGCAGTTCCTTCAGTAATACCGACCTGGCTACGCTGTCCGGTATTAATAATTATGTAACCGGTACAACAGGCCCTAATACAATTACCCTGACCCGGCTTACTTCTGTTGATGCAGGTGTTGTATTGCCCCTTGGATTACTGTCCTTTACAGCAGAAGCTGAAGGGATGAGAAGTAAATTGTCCTGGACAACGGCAGAAGGCTTTCGGGGTATCCATTTTGAAGTGGAGCGCTCGTTAAACGGAAATAGCTTTGACTGGCTGCTTACGGAACATGCGGGTACGCACAGGGAGCAGGATCAAAACTACCTGGCATATGACGAACATCCGGATCGGGGATGGAATTACTACCGTCTGAAAATAAGGGATGTCAATGGCCATTATTCCTATTCTGAAATACAACCCGTGTTTTTTGGATCAGCATCGGGACAACAGCTTATTGTTTATCCTAATCCTAACCAGGGCAGCATACAGGTAGGCCTCATGGCTACGACCGGTGGATCGTCTGAAAGCTGTGTGATCATGGATGTTGCCGGCAGGGTACTCCTGCAAAGGGAGCTGATGATCCATAGCGGTGCTAACCTGTTTGCCTTAGATTTCCATGATTTTGCTTCAGGTACTTATTTCCTTAAAATAGGGAACCGGGAACCGTTCAAGATCGTTAAGCAATAATTCTTATAACTGTAAAAAAAGCCAGCCGTTACAACTGGCTTTTTTTACAGTTATAATTTTGCTATTTTCCTGGGTATGAATTCCTTTCCTGAGGCATCTTTAAGGCGTAAGAAATAAGTTCCTTTCCGTAATGTTTGTAAGGAAATAGTTTCATTAGGATGTACTTTCCCTTGGAGCACGTTTCTTCCCAAAACATCGGTTATGGTATATTCAAATAGTGTGTTGTTGTTATCCATTTGGGGGAT
>CAZFKK010000500.1:0-2312 GCA_964519735.1 uncultured Taibaiella sp. | reverse complement strand
GATTCCAGTGAACCCCACTCCGACAACCGCTCTGCAAACTTTAGCAACAATAACTGGCCCCTGTCCTGGAAAAGGATAGACCGGCCTTTAAATTGTACAAAACATTTTACCTTATTGCCGTCCTGGAGAAACTTTTCCGCATGTTTTGCTTTAAAATCAAAGTCATGATCATCGGTATTCGGCGTAAAGCGAATTTCTTTTACTTCAGATTGCTTGGCTTTAGCCTTCTGCTCTTTATCTTTCTTCTTTTTCTCGTATAGGAATTTGTTATAATCCACCAAACGACATACCGGCGGATCTGCATTGGGGGAAATTTCCACCAAATCTATACCCAGATCTTCAGCCATTTTTCGTGCTTCTTCTATAGAATACACTCCCGGTTCAATATTCTCGCCTACCACACGCACCTGCGTTGCTCTTATATATTGATTAATACGGTGCTCCGGTTCTTTCTTGATGGGTAACCTAGGTTTTCCTCTTTTCTGCATTAAGTATTTAGGTGTTAAATGACGGCAAAGATAGGGTTTATACTAAAATTAAAATATAAAAAAATCAGGCTTTCTTTTTGAAAGCGTTTATAGCCTTATAGGTAAATTCACTAAGTACCAGTTTCCCGCTAATCGCAGCCCTTTTAGCAAGCAGTTCATCCCAATCTTCCGTACCTTCCCAGAAGGTCTTTTTAAGCTGCATCATAGCCTCGGGATTCGCGTGAGCCAGCTTATTGGCCAGCCGGGAAACCGCTTCATCTACCGCTGCCGTATCTTCATGCAATTCACAGTACAAGCCGTGCTTCCTGGCCCAATCGGCACTCCGCCATTCCGTAGCATCTATGGCCAACTGAGACAACCCGGCCACGCCGATTTTGCGTTCCACTGCAGGACCAACTACGAAAGGACCGATACCTACCGCCAGTTCACTTAGCTTGATCGATGCCGTATTTACGGCAATAGCATAGTCTGCCGCCGCAATAATGCCTACGCCTCCTCCTACTGCCTTACCCTGGATACGGGCGATAATAAATTTATGGCATTTGCGCATCGCGTTAATGACCAGGGCAAAGCCGGTAAAGAACCTGCGGCCTTCTTCTTCATTGGTAATGGCGATCAGCTCGTCGAAAGAAGCGCCTGCACAAAAAGAACGATCACCGCCACTTTGCAGCACAATCACCTTTACCCGTTCATCGGTGCCAATATCATTGATCGTTTTGGCTAACTGACCCAGTAAGGCGCCCGGCAGGGAATTACTGGAAGGATGAAAAAACTCTATCTTTCCAATACCATTTTCAATACTGGTCAGTACCTGTCCTTCATTAGATTGTGTCATACAGATGAGGTTATAATTTAACTTAGAGCGCAAATTTAGGATTAAGATTTAAGAAATAGGAAACCTTTTGCCCCAATAGAAAAAACGATAACATAGGACAACCGGAAACAGGGGAAATAAAGGACGGGATCCCGATCCATTTATTTCCCCTGAGCCCTGCCATTGTCGATGACAGCCGTTGCTTCAATTATTTCAGAAACTTACCCAGTGACTTGCCTAAAGCGGCATAGGCCTCCTGGATCCTGAACCCGGTATCGTAGTCGTAGCCGCCGAAACTACGTCCGGGCGCCCTGTTAAACGATATCCTGGCCAAAGGTTTACCGGGATCACTGGTTTCCACGATCCAGATTTCTCCGTCTATCTCCGCATTTTTACGGGAAATGTGGATATTATACCCCGGTTCTGTAGCGGTGGTTTTTACGATCATCGAGAATTTTTCTGCCGGGTAATCCCCGATACTGAAGCGGGCGTATTTATTAAAAAGCTCTTCAAACTGGGGCGCGTAGCGTTCCGTCCGGTCCGCGATCCAATCTTTTTCCCATTTATCCCCTTTTCCCTCTTCCTTTTTGTTGTATTCTCCCTTTTTCTTTTGTATATATTCCAATTCCTGGTCAAATTTACCTACGCTCATTTGCGAATAATCGTAGATAACATTCATTTTCGAAACGGACTTAAACAGGTCCATACTGCCTTCTTTCCATTTCAATTTTTGCGCATGGCTACCGGTGTGCATGATCAATGTCACGAATACCAGTGATAAGATTGATTTTCTGTTCATGTGTGCAATTTTTTGCTAATATAGGAATTTGGCAGGAAAAAATAAAAATTTCAAAAATCGTCCATGAGCTGCCTCAGGGCTTATTAAGCTTGCTATTCTGCCGGTGCCGGAGGGCGTCGCGACCGGACTTCTTTTCAAAATTCTTTTGAAGCGCTGCTCCCAGGTCAACCTCACATTGATTGGCGAGGCAAAGCAATACCCAGAGTACATC
>CAZFKK010000499.1:0-2316 GCA_964519735.1 uncultured Taibaiella sp. | reverse complement strand
CAGTAACATCTGTTCATACAGATGCAATAAAGATTTCTTATCATTTGACGGTTCATGTGACAGGCTATTCGTTTCCTTTTCACTTAAAGTATTCATATCATTATTAAATTGTAAGATTATAATTTGCATTAAAAATGAAAAAGCTGATATTTTAAACACCAGCACCTTGTATGGAATAAATAAAAAGTTCGCCAGCCGACATCACTTTTGCCTTAACCCCATCTGGAAGCATGGACGATTCTTTCAAAAATGTTGCAGGATCGCCTTTACCTTCTTCACTAACATGTTCAAGGAACATCCAGAAATGGCAGGGGATCAGAATTTTCGGTTGCACCTCCGCTCCTAATCTGCAGGCTTCCGATGCAATCATATTTCCATAAGTCCCGTTGATGGGGGCAATCATGATATCTACTGTTGTTCCTAACGAGGACAGTATTTCCTTGGGCCTGTAAGCCGTATCTCCAACATGATATATTTTAATTCCATCCACTTCAATCAGATAACCTACAGCATCAGGCGCCAGTTCGCCATGATCTGCAAATATTGCTCTGATTTTTATCCCTTCCCATTCCCATTCCTGCTCTTCTTTTAAAATAGTGAAGCGATGCTTCGGAACATTTAATTCCAGTAATAATGATTCGCAATCAGGCGCCGCTACAAAAATCGTTTTTGGATGTTTAGCAATAACCGGTACGGTATCCGGGTCAAAGTGATCGGCATGATGATGGGTAATGAGGTACAGATCCGCATCCACTTCATCTGCGCTGATCACGGCAGGTATCATCCGCTTAAAATTAAACAGGCGTTCGCACGCATCTGATAAATACGGATCAATGAATATTGTTTTACCAGCATGCGTTTTTATACAAAAACCAGCCTGAGCAATATAAAAGAGCGCTACCTGTCCGTTTTGTACGGCAGTTCCCTGCATCTTTTTCAGAAAGTTCATAGTCGTCATATTTTATTTGATGGTCCATGTTTTATTATCCTGCTCCACGAAAGAAATGATAGTGGTAACGCCCTGCCTCCGTGCGATGATGTTAGAAAATATCGAATGGGTAAGATGGGCGTTGACAGCGATACTGTAATCGGAACAATCCAGCAGATGACCGTTTGACAATATCGCTCCATCTGCATCGCCATTATTGGTAATGCCAAAACGCGCCCGCTCTACCACAAAATTCGTGATGGTGATGTTCTTTAAAGTTTCCCTTTCGCCTACCAGCCTGATGCCTCCGCCATCTCCAGGTTCGATGGAGGTGACGTATACATTGCTTATGCTGGTGGCACCGCCAAAGGCATAATCATTCGATTTCACGATAAGCCCGTTACTGAAATGCCCATACGCCAGCATATTGTTTAACTGCCCACCCTGGGTTTTCAATACTACCCCATGTACACCGAAGTAAGTGGAGATATTGGATATCTGCGGACAATACAGGTTCTCAAACAGCATGGCGTGAACCAGTGCTTTGGCATCTCTGCACAAGGCCGATACATTTTCTACTACAATGCCTTTCCTCGGTGGAGATAATACCTGCAATTCATGTATTTTATCTGGCGCAGAAAGCCCTCCTTTTAGATTATATTTCTGCGCAAAAAACAATCCTTCCGCGACATCGCCATTATTGCGCTCTTTACACCACAATGCCCCTACATCCACCCCAAGGTCTTTGATAACGATATGATCCAGCAGCGAACAATCAAGCGTTCCTTTTAGTACCGTTCCGCCAATTAATTTTTGCGGAACAGTAAACCTGAGCTTTCCCGTTTCCTTGTCGTATTCCGTATTCCAGTCTGGTTCCGGTTTGCCTGATCCCATTAAAATAATATGCGATTTCATACTACCATGTTTGGGAGAGTCGAATTCGCCGGGGCCGATCATAATGGTTCCGCCTCCGGCGGGAATAGCCCCTAAGGCCGCGGTAACCGTAAAGAATGGTTTGCCGCTGTTGCCAGGCCTAGCCGTTTGGTCATTGCCGCTTTTACTAACATAAGCGATGGCAGGAACAGGCCCATGAATATTTACACGAGCCGGAAGACCCGCACCAGGGACACTGCATAAAAAACTTAACAAAAGTATGACAAGCATAATTTATCGCTTTACCAATCCAGTTACAAACCTGCCACATAACCTTTTCCCAATCTCAGCCCAATATCATTAAACCCTTCGCTAAAAGACATCCAGGAAGTGGTGCCCCCATCTACCACGATCGTCTGACCGGCGATATAACGGGCATCATCAGACGCGAGAAATATTATCGTCTTTGCAATGTCCAGGGGCGTTCCCGGGAAACCGCAGGGTATCATTTTTCC
>CAZFKK010000498.1:0-2319 GCA_964519735.1 uncultured Taibaiella sp. | reverse complement strand
CGTTCTTTTGTAGGATAAGGAGGGGAAAGTCCTGTTCATAATGTTTTTCAGCCTTTTTCTGATTGTCACAGTATCCATACTGTTGTACCTACAGAGTTTAAAATGAAGGAAGTAAAAGTTATCTTTGCATAGATTGCACGCTCAAAATTTTAGCCCTATGACAAATCGCCAACAAACACCAGGGTATAAGCTTATCCTGTTTGCTTCTGCTGCATTTATGATAGCGTTTATCCTCATTCTCGCACTTTGGATATCAAACCTATAGATTATCCTATAGCGTGAGCGGCTGTCAGGCGCAGGCCTGGTAGTCTTGAAAAGCTTTTCTAACCTGTCAATAGATCCCTTTTTTTATCGAAAAGGTTTTACTAAGAATTATTTTCCAAAATTGATGACTACCACTTACCGTATCAAGGTAACATTACCCTCATGGCGTTCTCCATGACCGTTATCAAAATCTATTTGAATCTGGTAGATATAAATACCATTCGGTTGCTCCTGTCCATTGAATTTTCCATCCCAACCCCGTCCGGTCGCATGGGTGGTTTCATATACTTTCCGGCCCCAACGATCAAAGAGCGCCATATGGAAGGCGACGATGCCGCCGCTCAGGAGTTGTCTGGGGAAGAAGTAATCGTTGACACCGTCTGCATTTGGACTGAAGGCATTGGGGATGTCTATATAGCAATCCTTAGTGATATGGATACTCCCCTCGCCGGCACAACCGGATAGGCTGTCGCTCACTTTTAAATAATACTGTCCCGGGTGGGTCACCGTTAATACAGGATCAGTACTGCCGGTATTCCATTCGTACAGGTATGCTGTTGTTGCATTCGCTAAGCGATTCTTAAGCAGCACAGCCGGGGAATGGGCACAAAGGGCTGTATCACCTCCTAAATCAACAAGGGGGATCGGCTGCACGACCACTTGCTGTGCATAACTGGTATCCGGACAGGCCCTGAAACTTGTGGTTAACCGGATGGTATGTGTGCCGGGTTGATCAAAGGCCATTGCGGATTGTTGTTCCGGCAGGCTTGCCCGGTAGGTTTTGCCATCTATCGCCCAGTGATACAGGTGCTGACTGACCTCTTCCTGCAGATACAGGTTGATCGATTCGCCCTGACAAATCATTGTTCTGTCTGTAGCAAAACGGTTTTGGTAAGCGCTGTCCACCAGGATACGTTGGCTTTTAGCCATGGTACATAATGGACCCTTGCCCAGCAGGGTTATTTCATACATTCCTGTTTGTGCTAAGCGATAGGTGAAGTCAGCGGTTGTTGCCAAGGTATCACCATTTCGTAGCCAAACAAATTGATCGTAATGCGGATCTGATGTATTGAGCGATGCAAGTGAGTGACTTACTATCTTACTTTTGCAAATCGCATTATTATAAATGGGTGCGAGTTTAGAAGGGTGGTTCTAGTTAATCATGCCGGTTTTTAAAGCTTTGCTTACCATAGCGGCTGTATTATTCACATCTAGCTTAAGCAGCAGTGTTAAGCGATAATGCTTTATGGTATTCTGGCTAAGGAATAGAGCTTCTGCAATTTTTTGGTCTGTAAAACCATTAGCGATCATTTGTAATACCTGCTTTTCCCTGGTAGTAAGACTTGCTTTTCCGGCCAAAACTTTAGCGGATTTTATAGGAGATTTTTCTAGTGCAGTTTTAATTTGTTCGTCTATGAACTGCTCGCCACTATGTACCGCTTGAATGGCAGCAATAAGGATTTCTTCTTCGGTAGTTTTTAGAAAATAGCCATGAACACCAATCCAGTGCATTTTTGAAATATACATAGAGCTATCGAAATTTGTCAATACAATAATTTTCATATTAGGATATTTGGCCAATAGCACAGGTGCCAATTCATCTCCAGGTATATCGGGTAACTGGATATCAAGGAGAAGAACATCCGGTACAAAGTCTTTATGTCCTAATAATTCTCTGCCATTTTTATATGCCGCCAAAACTTCCATTCCTTTATGGGCGGCTAGAAGAGCTTTAAAACCTTGCAACACCAGAGGATGATCGTCCACTATTACTATTTTAATTATATTTTCTGTTGTACTCATTTTAAATATGTGTTACTGTGGAAAGCTTGTTGAGGTCAAATGCTATACGTATAGTTGTGCTTTGGCCTGGAGCAGTATCTATGTCAATTTCTCCTTGTAAGCCCTGCACCCGGTACCTGAGGTTTTCTAAACCATATCCTCCCACAGCATTCGTATCAAAGCCCACGCCATTATCTTCTATCGTTAATGTAAGTAAGCCCTCGATTTCTATAAGCTGTACTTGTATTTGGCTAGCTTCGGCGTGTTTAATTA
>CAZFKK010000497.1:877-2324 GCA_964519735.1 uncultured Taibaiella sp. | reverse complement strand
GGTTGCAATTGAGTTATGGTGGTGGTACTTTAGACGGATATGTATGCCATTATGATACTTCCGGCCATAAAGCCTGGGCTACCTATATGGGATCCACAGATGCCGATGCCATCAATGCCCTGACTTTAGGTAAGAAAGAGGAGCTTTACCTGGCCGGACAATCCAATAGTGCGACCCAAATAGCTACAGCGAACAGTCATCAGCCGGTGTTCGGCGGTGGAGAATTTGACGCCATTATTTTTAAAGTCAATTTATGTGATCCTCCGGGCGCAGTGGCAAAGATCTGGGGAGACACGCTTCTTTGTGAAGGCCAAAGCTATTCTTTTAGTGTGGATTGTATAGCTGGAGCATTTGCTTATCTCTGGCAGTTGCCGCGAGGTTGGTTAGGCAGCAGTGATACCGCACAAATTTCCATTACTACAGGAGCAGAAAGCGGTTACGTATCTGTAGCGGCTCGTAACTACTGCACTACAGGAGATACCACCCATTTATGGGTTACTGTTCAACCTACTCCGAAGCCTGTTATTGCCCCCAATGGCCATATACTCAGCACTACGCAAACTTATGAGCATTACCAATGGTTACTGAATGGCACCGATATCTCCGGAGCGAATGGCGCTACCTGGATCGCTAAAGAAGAAGGATTATACTCGGTAAGGGTGAGGGATGGTAATGGTTGCGAAGGTACTTCCGAAGAAATCCAGGCAGGCGGTACGGCGATCCACAACGTTGTTAATCCCGGCTTTGTAAGCATCTATCCAAATCCGGTACACCAATATGTACAAGTGTTTGCTCCGTTTCCGGTTAGGGTGGTAATTTCCGGCCTGGACGGCACGGCGTTCATTAGCACCAGGAATGCAGGGCCTGTAAACCTGGAAGATCTTGGCGCAGGATTCTATATCCTACAGGTTTATGACCAGGATCAGCACTTATTACAAACTACCAAGCTGGTGAAATATTGAACCCTTATTCCTAAACACTCAAAACAGGTTATGATGAATAGATGTTTTTGTTTTTTGTTGTGTTGGTTCCCTTTCTTCTGCTTTGCGCAGAAGGAGGGGAATTTCTGGATGTTTGGTTATTGTAATTCGATCAATTTTAATTCCGGTAGCCCGGTGTATGGTGGTGTGCCGGGAACGGGAAATCCATTGAATACCAATATATCGTTTAATCGCTCCAATGCCATTGCGGATGCCAACGGGAGGCTGTTATTCTATGTGAAGCTGACAGAGTATGATACCCGCATTCCCAGCAATGCCAGTATCTATGATGCCAATGGCAATCCCATGGCCAATAGTGAATTAGCAATAGCTACACCTATTCGTGGCCCAGTGCAGCTTATTAAACAACCCGGTTCGGAATTTATCTACTATGTGGTTTACTCTTTAAACTATGCCCTGCTCTCGACTACTGTGGACATGCGCTTAAATAATGGCTTGGGTGGTGT
>CAZFKK010000497.1:0-867 GCA_964519735.1 uncultured Taibaiella sp. | reverse complement strand
ACGCAGCCGTACCGCTAACCAATATTTATCTTATAAGATTACTGCTGGGGGTATCCAGCGTACCCCTGTGGTTTCTGAATGTGGGTTGCTGCCTTTGAGTGCTTATCATACCTCTTTATGTAATTTAATTTATGGTGATGATGGTTATGGTGGAATGACCCGGGATATTCAGATAGGCTGGGCAGGCGCCTTACGTGGTTCGCCAGATGGGCTTAAGCTGTTGGCGGCTTGTTGTGGTGGCCTGGAATTGTACAATTTCAGTAAATGCAGTGGAAAACTGTCTGATCCGGTATTAATCGATACGGTCAATACCATCGAGGTTAATTATTCGCCCGCCTGTGGTTTCAGGTCAGCACACCCGAAGGTTACTTTTCACTCTGCCTGCTTTTCTCCCGATAACTCCAAATTGTATGCTACCTATTTCTTGTTTCCTTATGTATTCCAGTATGATTTGAACGTTCCCCGGGAACAGATTATCGGTACTAAAATCCGTGTATTGACCAACCAGCCTACACGTTCGTTCTGCGGTAGTAGTTGCAGGTTTGTCGATACGATTGGTATGGATGACCTGAAATTAGGGCCTGACGGGAAAATCTATATGCCTAACAATGGTCACCCTCCTTGTACCAACACTACGATCTCGAATGTTGGTCATATGACGGATTATGCTTTACATGCTATCAATAATCCTAATTTATCGGGCTTAGCGTGCAATCCGCAACACAATGCGCTTGTACTGGGCCCATTGGATGAGACAGGGGCCAGGTTTCAAACCTATCATAATTTTAATCCCCCGATTGTGTTGCCACCACAATTGCCGGATACCTTAATGTTGTCGAGTAGGGTAAGCTTATGCCAAGGTGATTT
>CAZFKK010000496.1:0-2328 GCA_964519735.1 uncultured Taibaiella sp. | reverse complement strand
TGTCCCGGGCATTTCATGATTAAGCTCACTTACCCAAGCCAAATGTTATCTTTTACGTTAATTATCATGGTTGGAACAAGGCCATAATGCCCCGTCTCCGCTATTGTTTTATGCAAATCCTTAATCTTCAACGGCCAAGAAATCATACTCCTCCCCCCCAAAAAAAAGTATTTCTGTAATCGGGTATTTGATATTGCCTTTGCCCGTCCTTCTCGGGTCTTTTAGTGATTTTCAAAGGAAGGAAAAGTATTTCCCGTACCCTCAAATACAGTAGGTAATGACCTTTCACTATAATATTGTGACATTTTACACTATTGGACAGTGTATTTTGACTATTTTTGAACAGTTAAAAATTAATTAGGCTTCAATGAACCGAATTAAAGACGTTTTAAAAGAGAAAGGAATCTCACAAGCTTGGCTTGCTAAGAAGTTGGACAAAAGTTACAACACCGTTAACGAGTACGCTCGAAACGTGAGGCAACCAAGCCTAGAGGATTTGTATCGAATTGCTAAAGTTTTAGGCGTTAATGCAAAAGATTTATTGATAGAAGAATGAGTAAAGACATAGAAACAATAAAATATCAATCGTTATTAGGCGAAATTAAAAATGCCATACAACAAGCCCGGTTAAATGCTGTGCTTGCTGTAAACACTCAAATGATATTGTTGTATTGGCAAACAGGCAAAATGATAGCCGAACGACAACAGCAAGAAGGTTGGTCGGCAAAAGTAATTCCTCGCTTGGCAGTAGATTTAAAAAACGAATTTACTGACCTTAAAGGATTTTCGGAACGCAACTTGGGTCGAATGCTTGCTTTTTATAAAGAATATTCTGAAAATCTAATTTTGCCACAAGCTGTGGCAAAATTACAAGATGCTAAAAATGAAGATAATATAAATTTGCCACAGCCTGTGGCAAATTTGCAACAAGTTGTTGCAAAAATACCCTGGGGACATAATATTTTACTGATAGAAAAATTAAAAGACAAAAAAGCCCGCCTTTGGTATGCACAGCAAACCATCGAAAAAAACTGGTCAAGAGATTGGTTGCTCAATGCCATAAAAATGGACAGTTACAGCCACGCACAAAAACAAATCAAATCTCACAACTTTAGCGAAACGCTTCCCGCTATTCATTACGATTATGCCAACGAAGTGTTTAAAGATGCTTACAACCTTAGTTTTTTGGGCATAACCGAAAAAGTAAAAGAAGCGGAATTAGAAAAACGATTGGTAGAAAAAATAAAATCGTTTGTACTGGAGTTAGGCAAAGGTTTTTCATTTATAGGTAACCAATACCGCTTGGAGTACAACAACAAAGAGTATTTTGTGGATATGCTTTTCTTCCACAGAGGATTACAGTCTTTGGTGGCTATTGAATTAAAAATAGGAAGCTTTAAAGCCGAATATGTAGGCAAAATGAACCTGTATCTTACCCTATTAGATAAATTGGAAAAAGGCGAAAACGAAAACCCATCTATAGGCATTATACTCTGTGCCGATAAAGACCATTTGGATGTGGAAATTGCTTTGCAGGACATTAATAAACCCATTGGCGTAGCCGAATACCAATTGCTATTACCAAAGGATGAATTGCAGGCCTTAGTATTAAATGAAATAAACGCAACAGAAGGAGTTAATGAGCAAGAATAAAAAGCCTGTCCTGAGCAAAGTCGAAGGGTTGATTGGATATTCCGGTGATCACCGGAATATCCAATAGGGTTAATACGGATGATCACCTGCGCAATCACGGATTTCTCTTAACAAATGAAGGTTGGCGTTATTTTTTACAGCCCAAGGACAATACCCAGTCCTAACCTCATCATTTTATCCACATAATAATCGGTTGAAATTACCTGGCGATTTGTACTGTTATCTTCGTAGTATTTAATAGTTGCCGCGCTTCTGTTGCTCCTTGCAGCATAAGCGCTATTTTTTAATTCCATTAGTGGGTCAAATTCAAAAAACAACCTGCATTTAATCATTTTTATAACCGTACCGGAATTGACTCGCGCAATTGCTGCGGAAACACCCAATAGGTTAACAGGCATGAAGAAGCCATTGCCCGATTCTTTATTGATTCCCCAATGGTAAAAAGTGCTGGAACTTAATGTATTAAAAGAAGAGGTATTGCTCTTGCTATAATTAAGTTGGTATTCAGGCATGCTCTCTTTGAGCACAACACCAGGTTCGAGGTAACATCCAAAGTTGATATAACTTTGCTCCTTTACCTTAAAGTAAAAGGAAACCTCTGGTCTGAAGTAAAGTGCACCAATCGTACTCTTGTAGTGAATCTCCTCTTCATGCGCAGTTAGCTTGGTCACAAAG
>CAZFKK010000495.1:2040-2335 GCA_964519735.1 uncultured Taibaiella sp. | reverse complement strand
GTTAAAATACACCAGCTATCAATGGTTGAAAAATGAAGTCGAAATACCCGGAGCCAATTCAAGTACGCTGATCGTAGAAGAGAATGCGGATTATCAGGTATTTGTAACAGACAGCTTAGGCTGTACCGCTATGTCTGAAAAGTATAATGTTACCAATGTGAGAACAGAAATAAAAGACCGCACAGGTTCCCTTTCCTTGAAAGTATATCCTAATCCCACAACAGGTAAAGTCAGTTTAGCATCCTCCTTTCCTTTACAACAGGCTGCCATCAGCATTTACAATATCATGGGTCAG
>CAZFKK010000495.1:0-2030 GCA_964519735.1 uncultured Taibaiella sp. | reverse complement strand
CCGCGAAAGGAAGCCTGTTCCATCTTGACCTAAGCGCATATGCCAGTGGTATGTACGTAATAGAACTTAAAGAGGGAGAGCGTACCATCCGGATGAAGGTCAATAAACAATAAATCAAGACGAATGATGATAACCATAGATCCCTGCATTTGTTTTTTGAACAAAACATCAATAGCTGAATTTGTCGCTCTTTTCTATGATATAGCGGAGCAAATAAGAGGAGCTGTCTTGTAATCAGAAGGAATAAGATAGTGTGTTTTTTTTATATGCTCCGGTCTATTTCTTAGCCGGAGCATATTATTTGAATTGAAAGAGGTCGGACCCATGAAGCCTATAAGAAGTAAAGATTCATATCGTATTACCATAGGATTTGTTCTTGCCATTTCCTTATTCGGGCAACTCCATGTATGTGCCCAGGTAGATAGCTATTGGGCGTTTGGTTTTCAGGCTGGATTAGCGTTCCAAGGCGGATCAGCCTCCGTAGTGCAAACCAGGATAGACAGTCATGAAGCCGGCGCATCTATTTGTGATGAAAACGGGCAATTGCTGTTTTATACCGATGGCGCTACCATTTGGGATCGTACCCATCAGGTAATGCTCCATGGCTCCGGTTTAACCGGTCCCTTCAAAAATACCGGTAGTACGTCCCAGGGCGCTACGATTGTACCTGTTCCCGGGGAAAAGGACCAGTATTATATTTTCTCCCTTACAGAATATGGGATGACCTACGATTATAGTAATTTATATTATAGTGTTGTTGACATACGTCTGAATAATGGTCTTGGTGCGGTAGTTCCGGGTAAAAAATCCATAATGATCGACAAGCTTTTGACGGAGCATATGGTTGCTGTCCAGGGAAACAACTGTGATGCCTGGCTGATCGTGGTATCCCGGATAGACCGGTCATTTCATGCATTCCATGTTACGACGAGCGGTATAGATCTGAATCCGGTATTCTCCCCCGGCCAGGCCGGGCATGGCAGTCACAGAGGCATGATCGGGAGTATAGATATCGTGCCTGAACGGAATAAACTGGCCATTGCTCAAGGTAATCTGGTGCTGTACCATTTTGATTCCGAACTGGGACGTGTTTCCCGACCCTGCATCTTGGATGATGCGCGTAGTCATCGGGATAGTCTTTATAACCTGCTTTATTATGATCTGGCTTTTTCTCCGGACGGCTCGCAGTTATACGCCAGTGTGGAAGGAAAGACCTTGAACCAATTCGATATCAGCTCTGGTGATTCCGGGACAATGGTCCGCTCAAAATTTACGGTGGCTGAGGTATTTATGGCGTCGCCCGGGCTCCAGATGGTAAAATATACACGTCAGCTTATGGTTGGGACGCATTAAGCGTAGTAGAGCACCCTAACCTGTCGGGAGCAGCCTGTAGTTTCAAAGTGGCCTCATTTCCTTTATCCGGGACAACCAATTCCTGGTTCGGACTTCCCGATGCCATGATACGAGCGCTATCCACAAAAAGATATCATTCCCGTACCGATACCATTTATTGCAAAAGCAGTTTGTTGCTTCAGGCGCAGGATACCTCCGGTAGTAACTACGTTTGGGGGGACGGCGGTTCCGGTGCGGTACGTACCGTCGGCAGTTCCGGTACTTATTGGGTCCGTTACCAGGTAGTGGAAGGATGTATTGCCTATCAATGTACGGATACCTTTCATTTGGTCTTCGATCACAGTCGTAGGGAAATTGTATCCACCACTCGCTATATTGCGGATTGTGCTGCAGATACCTTCCTGCTTGAAGCAGCTCGCACAGAAGTTGCCGATTACTTTTGGACAGACGGTTCGAGGGATATGCCAAGAATGATCACGCAGCCAGGAAGCTATATATTACATTATAGCGTAGATTCTCTCTGTGAAGACCATACTGAACATTACCTTGTAAGCTATCCCGAGGAGGCGTACCGGGTTTCCTTCCAGGCGCCCTCCTGGGCTTGTGCGCAAATACCCCTCCGGTTACAATCTACTTCTGATCCCCGTTTTGATCATGCGGAATGGTACTTCGGAGAT
>CAZFKK010000494.1:0-2337 GCA_964519735.1 uncultured Taibaiella sp. | reverse complement strand
TCCTAGTTTTAGTGTTATTTTTTTGCCACCATTTCAACTTCGTTTCTTCCTTTCCGTAAGCGCCGTAACCATAGCCATAGCCGTAGCCATAACCGTAGCCATAATATCCGCCTCCATATTTTTTTTGCATAATATCATTGACCACAAGGTTAATGCCGGTCATCTTTTTGCTTCGAAATAGGGAGTTAGGAATCTCCAGTTGTTCCTTACGGGTAAAATCGACCCGGACGATAAACAAGGTAGCTTGTGCATGCGTACTTAATATCTGAGCATCCGTAACCAGGTTGGGTGTGGTATCTATAATGATATAATCAAATGCAGTCTTTAACCGCTCAAACAAAACCTCTGTACGCTCATTCAACAGTAATTCCGTAGGGTTGGGAGGTAAAGGTCCTGCAGGAATGATAAACAGGTTATCGTGCACACCCGAAGGCACCAATACATCTTCCAGGCCGGCCTGGCCGATGGCATAGTGACTGTAGCCTTTATGGAACTTCAGTTTTAATGCAGAGGCAATCTTCGGCTTGCGCAAATCCATTTCCAGGAGTACGACCTTCTTCCCTGCCAGGGCCAGCACTGTAGCCAGGTTGGCCGAGATATAGGATTTGCCTTCTCCGCTCATGCAGGACGTGACCAGAATGACCTTATCTTCTTTCCCAGGCAGAATGTACTGCAAATTGGTCCGTAGCGCTCTGAACTGTTCTGCCACGACAGAACGGGAGTCCTTGGTCACGGTTACCATATCCTCCTCCTTGTTATGACCGATCTCGCCGATAACCGGTATAGCGGTTAGCTCAGCTATATCCTTCTTGCTTTGTACCTTGGTATTGAGCGCATCACGGGCATAGGAAATACCAACAGGCAACAGCAAACCTGCGATAATGGTAATGGCCATGATCATCTTCCTTCTCGGCTTTACAGGACCACCTTGAACACGGGCGCTATCGATAATACGCGAATTGGCTATTGTAGAGGAACGGGAAATAGCAGTCTCCTCCCGCTTCTGCAATAAAAACAGGTACAGTTCCTGCCGGATGGCCTGCTGGCGGCTATAATCCAGATAAACCCTTTCTTTTTCCGGTACCTTGCGCATCTGTGCTTCCAGTTCATTGGAGTTACTGCGTAAAGCACGTAAGGCAACCTGAGCGCCTCTTTTTACCGAGTTGATCCCTGTGATCAGGTCCTGGCGCAGATCTTTCAATTGTCCGTCGATATTCAGTACCATAGGGTTGCTTTCGGTAGAACTAAGCAAAAGCCTCGACCGCTGCATCAACAGATTATTGTATTGTGAAATGACGGAACTCAAAGTCGGGTCCTGTACGACCAGGGATGCAGGAACGATACGCGGGTTATGGCTGTTTTCCTGTATGTACCTTTCCAGGGATTCGATCACACTCAATTGTACCTCTTGATGAGACAGGTCCTTAGCATAAGCACTGGTATTACTGATCATGGCTTTCGCCTGTTCCGTCAGGTCAGATACTTCATTCTTTTGTTTAAAACTTTGAATTTCCTTCTCAATATTGGTCAATTGGTCCCCAACCACCAGTAAGCGAGAGTCTATAAAAGCCATACTACTATCAGCGATCCGGTTATTATCATCTACATTGGCTTGCATATATACCTGTATCAGCCGGTCGATCACCTGAACTCCCCTGACAGGAATGGAGTTCACCAGGGAAAGGACAATAGCACTAGATTGTTTACCTGATAATTCCGCTCCTAAACCCGCGACGTACGCACTGGCCACTGAAGCCGGATGTCCTACTTTTAGTTTATACTCGACGCCTTCCCGATACCTGTGGTAAGGGTTAGGATGAACGATAACAGTACCAGCATCAAAATTAAGGGTGTCATCCCATCGGGACCGAAATTTCCGTCCATCCGCAGCGATAAGGGTGATATGGCTGACGGAAGGTTCTATAGTAAAAGACATAGCTCCTGATCTTAATGCCTCCAGGTTTAAGCTGCTGAACTGGAAATCAAAAGGAGAAGAGGGCCCATACAATTCGACCTCCTTCAGGTTTTCCTCTTTAAAGCAGCGCACATGCAACTGAAGGTCTTTGACAACAGCATGCATTAAGGTATAGCTTTTAATGATCTCCAACTCATTGTTCACATTACTTGCAGCGGACATCAAGCCCATGCTTTCCAGCAAAGCCGCATCCCCGGAGCCACCTTTTTTCTCATCAGACTTGATCAGGATCTTGGCCTCCACTTTATACTGCGGGGTAGAAAAGTATAGAAACACATAAGCTCCCAAACCTGCACAAACTGCGGCCACTAACATCCAGGGCCAGAGCCGCAACAGCTTGTTGAGCATTTTCCTGAAATCCA
>CAZFKK010000493.1:416-2338 GCA_964519735.1 uncultured Taibaiella sp. | reverse complement strand
GGAGTAATTTGAGAAAAAAAAGAGTAATATCACTCATTTATCAATTTTTGAATTAAAAAAACTAAATTACTTTTGATCAAATTGTGGTTAAATGGGTAAATTATCACACCAGAAGGGCAATAAGATAAATTTTCATAAAGTTTATTTTGCGGGTTGTGTTTGCTTTCTCATGAGCCTGTTCTGCTTCCCTGTCGGAAATGCCCAGGATCATAAAATAGTCTCTACGCTGGCAGACACTTCCAGGGTGATTGCTCTTCAAAAACAATCTAATATTTTGCGGGACAGATCCGCTATAGACAGTGCTTTGATCTTGTTAAAAGAAGCATTACAGATTAGCAGGACAATGGGCTATGATGAAGGCATGGCGGGTACTTTAATGTGTATTGCATTCTGTTATCAGGACAAAGGGAATTATAATAAAAGTAAAGAAATGCTTTATAAAGCATTTCCTTATTGTTTAAGCCCCCGGATTAAAAGAGACAGGATACTCCTGGCGTTTTATAATGGGATGGGTGCAAATTTCGCGCTTGCCGGAAATAATGATTCCGCGATCCACTTCTTTTATGAGGCTTTGAACGCTGTCAAAAAATCTTCCACTCCGGACAGCTTTATGTTGCAGCAGATCTATAACAACCTGGGTACTGCATGGATGAAAAACACTGACTTTGATAAAGCGCTTCATTATCAATTCAAAGCGAAGACTTTAGCGATACAGTTGAAGGATTCTTTCATGTTAGGTAAAGTATCCTGCAACATAGGGGCTTCGTACCTTTATTTAGGAGATACCACGCTGGCCATAAAATACCTGGAAGCCTCCGAACGCATTCATATCCAAACGCAGAATTCAAGAGGGTTACAAATCATTTACAGTATGATGGGAAATGCACAGCAAAGTCCTGTAAAAGCTATTGCTTACTTTGAAAAGGCTATAAAAATTGATACCTTATCTGCTTTTACTGCAGATATCTACCAGGGATTGGGAAAATCCTATTACCTGTTAGGTGACTACGGGAAAGCAAAGACTTTTCTATTGAAATCACAAGATATATGTGTGCAAAATGAGTTGTTAAGTCAGCGCCTGCAGAACTATCATACTTTGTCATCAATATATGAACATCTGGGAATTCTGGATACCGCACTAAAATACCAGGTCGCCTATGCGAATTTAAATGATAGCTTATTAAACACAGAAAAGATTAAAGCAGTAAACGGTTTAGATATAAAGTATCAATCAGCAGAAAAAGACAAAATATTAGCGCAAAACAAGGTAGCGCTTTACCGGCAACGGCAGTGGATCTTTGGATTTGCCGCAGGAGGCTTGTTATTAAGCCTATCTATTGGCGCTATGTATCGTAATCATCGTTACAAGCAAAACTTACAGCGGGTGCACATACGCAATATGGAACAGCAGCAGAAGATCGCTCAGCTTCATGCAAAAATGCAGGGGGAGGAGGAAGAACGAAGCCGGATTGCGCGGGAGCTTCATGACGGGGTAAACGTTTTATTATCCGCTACCAAAATCAATTACGCCGTTTTAGGGAAGGAGCATGGACATTTGCCTAAGACGCAAACGTATCAGGAGGGAATGAATTTACTTAACGAAATGAGCCTTGAATTACGTACCATTACCTATAAACTGGTCCCCCAGCTTTTAATTCAGCAAAGTCTCCCGGATGCTGTTGAAACTTTTTGCGAAATAATTAAAAAAGGGAATGCGCTGTGTATCGAGGTGCAAGCGTATGGATCCTTTTCGTCGCTCTCCTCTGAATTTTGTTTTACGATTTATAGAATTGTCCAGGAATTGACACACAACATCGTAAAACACGCGGAGGCAACGAGCGCGCTGATCCAACTGCACTTACAGGATGAATTTTTAAATCTTACGGTAGAAGATAATGGAAAAGGTTTTGACACCAATAGAC
>CAZFKK010000493.1:0-406 GCA_964519735.1 uncultured Taibaiella sp. | reverse complement strand
GCCTCCTGACAGTTTTTAATAGTTAGTTATGATAAGAATTGCGATAGTAGACGATCATCCTTTAATGATAAAGGGTTTACAAAGTATGATGAGTTTTTACCCGGATATCGAAATAACGGGTACTTACCTTGGCGGGGAGGAATTATTAAAAGGACTTCAGGAAGACGAACCTGATGTATTATTGCTTGATATACAGATGCAGGGAAGGATGGGGGATGAGTTAGCGCCTATTCTCAATAAATTATATCCCAATATGATGGTTTTAGTTTTGACCAACCTGGAACATCAGTATTATATCAAATCCATGCTGCAACATGGAGTAATGGGCTACGTGCTTAAGAGCAGCAGCGAAAATATATTGCTTGAGGGAATACATACTGTAGCCAGGGGAGTTCAGTATTTTGAC
>CAZFKK010000492.1:0-2338 GCA_964519735.1 uncultured Taibaiella sp. | reverse complement strand
TAATAAATATCCTCAATTTTCCAGGCTTCCTTTTAGAGCGGGAGGAAATGATTTATCTTTGTTTTTTTATCACAGGGAAATAGGAAACCGGATCATTGTTAACGGAGAGATCTTCCCTGATTCAATAAATTATAGATAAGTCTGTATTTCATATGATTCAACCTGCTGAACGTCAGTTTTTACCCAAAGATTTTGTGTTACACACCTGGGATGACCTGGAACCTTATTTTCAACAATTAGACCAGGAAGAGTTGTCTTCATTGCCGCTGGTGAAAAAGTGGCTGCAGCATTGGAGTGAGCTGGACGCAGTTGTCGGGGAAGATGCCTGTTGGCGGCAGATTAAAATGACTTGTGATACCACAGATCCGGCTTTGGAAGAGGCTTTTACCTATTTCTGTATGGAGATAGAGCCGCAATGGAAAACCTGGACGAACCGCTTGCAGCAAAAATTGGTAGATTGTCCTTTTCATAAGGACCTGGACCCGCAACTATACTTTCCTTACCTCAGGAGCCTGGACAATGCTTTGCAATTATTCCGGGAGGAAAATGTGCCTTTGCAGGCAGACCTCAGTGTAATGGCCCAGCAATATGGCGTTATTGCCGCCAGGATGACGGTGCAGGTACAGGACCAGGAATATACGTTACAGCAGGCAGCCCGCTTCCTCCTGCAACCCGACCGGGCCTTGCGTGAAGAAGTATATATCAAGGTTAATGAACGCCGGCTGGAGGATAAAGAATCCTTAAATGATTTATTTGATCAGTTGCTGGAGAAACGGCACCAGGTAGCGTTGAATGCAGGCTTTGCCAATTACCGGGATTATAAGTTCCGGGAACTGGGCCGTTTCGATTACACTCCGGAAGATTGTTTTGCCTTTCACCAGGCAGTGAAGGAGCATATTTTGCCTTTACAGTCACGTATATTGGAGTTCAGGCGTCAACGGTTAGGCCTGAGCCGCCTCCGTCCTTATGACCTGGCGGCGGTCCCGGAAGGAGAAAAGCCCTTGCAGCCATTTGAAGGAGGTGCTGCATTATTGGAAAAGAGCATTACAGTGTTCGATCGGTTGCGTCCTTTCTTCGGGGATTGCCTGCGGACCATGGATCAGATGAAACGCCTGGATCTCGATAGCCGGAAAGGCAAAGCGCCGGGAGGCTACAACTGTCCCCTGCCGGAATCGGGAGTGCCTTTTATCTTTATGAATGCCGCAGGCACTATGAGTGATGTTATTACCATGATGCATGAAGGAGGCCATGCGCTGCATTCCTTCCTGGCACATCCTCTTCCTTTAACGGCCTTCAAGGAGTATCCTATGGAGATGGCGGAGCTGGCCAGTATGAGTATGGAACTTTTCACTATGGAGCATTGGTCTGTTTTCTTTAATGAGGAGGAGGACCTTTTGAGAGCCCGGCAGGAAGAACTGGAACGGGTAATCGATGTGCTGCCCTGGATCGCCACAATTGATAAATTCCAGCATTGGTTATACACCCATCCCGGGCATACCCGGGAGGAACGCAGTCAGCACTGGCAGCAGATCCAGGAGGAATTCAGTACGGATGCGGTGGACTGGACCGGGTTGGAAAAATACAGGATATATAACTGGCAAAAACAATTACACCTGTACGAAGTGCCTTTTTATTATATCGAATACGGTATCGCCCAGTTAGGCGCGGTAGCGATGTGGCGCCAGTATAAGCAAAATAAGGAACAGGCATTGGATAATTACGTCAGCGCCCTGGGCCTGGGTTACACCCGGACCTTGCCGGAATTATACCAGGCAGCAGGGATTTCTTTTAACCTTACGCCGGAGTATATTGCAGACCTTAAAAGTTTCCTGGATAAGGAACTGGTGGCTTTGGGTATGTAATTAGGGATACTATAAAATTAGAATTATCTTTGCCGGCCTTAGATGAAGGATCGCGTATAAGAGCATCCAGGCTATTTATACGCTGATTTTGGGTAAAATAGGCGGCGGATTAAATCATTGCCGGTAACCTTTTGTTGAATGCTAAAAATATAAATGAAACATCTTCCCAATATATGCACTTTGGCCAATCTTTTCTTTGGCTGTATTGCTATCGCTTTTATTCTAAATGCACCCGCATTTTTGCAGACAGTTACCGGGGAGGAGTATTTCCCGGTATTGGGTCTGGAACAGATGTATTGGGGAAGCTTTTTTATTGCCCTTGCAGCACTCATGGATGTACTGGACGGATTACTGGCCCGTACCCTGAATGCTCATTCTCCTTTGGGTAAAGACCTGGATTCCTTAGCGGACGTGGTCTCTTTTGGGGTAGCTCCCGCCATGATTTTATTTAAATTACTTTGGTTTGCCTATATGCG
>CAZFKK010000491.1:0-2341 GCA_964519735.1 uncultured Taibaiella sp. | reverse complement strand
TGTATTTTGCTGCGGAGCGGTATCTATATCAATTTCACCTTGCAGGCCCTGTACCCGGTACCGGAGATTTTCCAAGCCGTATCCCCCCGTGGTTTTGGTGTCAAAACCGATACCATTATCTTCTATCGTTAATGAAAGCTGTCCCTGGTGTTCCAAAAGCTGTACTTCTATCCTGCTGGCTTCAGCATGTTTCATGACGTTTTGGATGAGTTCCTGAATAATACGATACAGAATTAACTCCACCGATTTATCCATAGGAGGAAGGGGATAGGGAATGTGCAACTGGATCCGGATATTTCCGGAATGGTTAATGCGCTCAATATAATGTGCTATAGCTTCTGATAAGGGTAACCGCGCCAGGATGTCCGGCAATAAATTGTGTGCTGTTGTTCTGACCTCAGCGCTCGTGTCTTTCAGCATATCCGTAATATCATAAATCTGGTTCAGTAAATCCGGATCGCTATTGCCTTTTTTCAGCTGGTTGACCTTCAATTTCAAGGCCACCAACATACCCCCTATGCCATCGTGTAACTCCCTGGACAACCTTCTTCGCTCCTTCTCCTCGCCTTCCATGATGGAGCGCAGTTGTGCAATTTCTTTTTCCTTTGCCGTCAGTTTTTTCTTCTTACGGTTGTTCCGGTACAAATGATAGGTAACAATTAGCAAGATAACCGTGCCTAAAGAAATAGACACAATAAGCAGGTTTTTCTGAGCCAGGTTTTTCTGCCCATAACTGATTTGCAGGTTCTTCAAAGCTATTTCTTTGTCTTTTTCTGCTACCCGGTAGCGCACTTCCAGCTCGCTTGCTTTGTCGGATGCTTCCTGCCGGACCAGGCTGTCACTTAAATTATGTGATAAGGCGTGTAAGTCATAAGCTTTTTGATAATCATGGGTTCGGGCATATACATGGCTAAGTTTATGGAGCAAATATATTCTGCCATTCTCATCATGCGCTACAATACTTAATGCTCTATTGTACGCCTTTTTTGCTTTATCATAGTCATGCGACAACAAGTAAGCATCTCCCCTGGTTAAGTAAAGCCTATAGGCTTTGGTGATCAATTTGGGATACTCCCTATGGATTTTATACGCTTCATTAAGGGTTGCCAGCGCCTCGTTAAATTTCCCTTGATGATTCAATAAGTCCGCTTTGTATACTAATGCAAGCTGTTTATTGTCGTGTAGCCGATAAGTATTCGAAAGCCATATCGCACTGTCAATATATACTTTGCTTTTTTGATAATCTTTGGCAGAACGGGCTATGTAACCTTTACCGGTATAAGTCCTGGATATGACCTCAAAAGCTTTATGTTGATAGCCCGAAGCAATGGCCAGATCGTAAAAAAAAATAGCCTTATCCGGCAGCTTAAGCGTTAAGAGGATACTGCCTATATTACTATAAATATTGGGTTTGTCCGCAGCTTTACTTTCAGGAATGAATTTTAAGGCCATGGTGTAGGCATTAGAAGCCGGGTAATACTGGTCGGTTAGAAAAAGAGAACTTGCCTTATGTTCATATGCGACAAAAAGGAGCTCTTTATCTGTGTCCGGATCCAATATCTTTATCAACCGGTCTGCAAGCAGGATTACCTTGTGATGATTGCCTGTTCGAAATTGCATCACCATACTTTCCCCAAGACAGTTTTTCATACCCATCTTAAAGCCAATTTGCGCGCTTTGCCGGAAGAGCGAATTTAACATATTCTGTGCGCTATCCGGGTAGGCGTCCGCAATTGCTGCAGCTTCTGCTATGCGCTCCAGCAGTTTCCCGGTATCTGCCAGAGAAGAAATATGCAATTGTTCTATGGGTTGGCTATAGCCCATAAAAGGAGTACCGCATGATAAAAGCATGAGGAGTACGCTATAGCAAGTAGATCTTAATTTACCAGGACACATCAGAGCTTATTGACACATTAATTAAGCCTAAGCTAAAAAAAATCTCCAAGAAATACCATAGAAAACACGGCTTTTTATTTTTTACTTAATTATCAGTCATTTACATATGTTTATTCAGAAAACCTGCTTTTTGAGTATGTTTTTTTAAGATTTTGAAATTCATCTTTGTGCTGCATCCTATTCCTTGCCTAACCTATGATGTCCTATTTTTTAATTATTAAATATCGCTATTATGCAGTACCAACCTCTACACAAATTTTTACTCTTCTATTGCCTGAGCATTTTTTACGTCATGAGTGCTTCAGCGCAACCTCAAAATGCAGGACGCGCTTTTGCACAGAAGAAATCCCCCTTTGTTTTCCTCGAAAACAAAGGGCAGATCAAAGATCAGCATGGACGTACCCGGGAGGATATTGACTTTAGAATATCTGCTTCGGGTGTCAAT
>CAZFKK010000490.1:0-2350 GCA_964519735.1 uncultured Taibaiella sp. | reverse complement strand
GCACAACCGGAAAACCACCGCACTCATCCTGCAATGCTTTCGTATTCTCGCTAAAACCATAGGCGGCGTCCTCAATGGTCTCCATAGCAGCAGCAGCGGTTGTGGTCACACGCTTAAGGTTATCCGATAGAGAATCCGTATAAATAAGATGTCCCACTGAACCCCGGCCGGATTGAATTTGCGTCGCTATCCCAGCCAATGAACCCGTTATATTTTCGGCATTCCTTGCCGTCCCTTCCAGGCTTCTGGATAAGTCATCGGTATAAAGTAATTTACTTATTGTACCCTTACCTTCTCTTATTTGTGTGGCCATACCTGCCAGTTCGCGGGTGATTACTTCCGCATTATCTGCTACACTGGTGAACTTTGCAATCACCCTTTCGAAATCTATAGGATCTGCAGTCCTGATACGTGAGCCTCCGCTGCCGAGCAATCTTACCTCATTTTCGGCCCCGGGGGAAATAGTGATCAGTTTGTCTCCCATTAAACCATCCGATCCTATGGTGGCCAGGGCATCTTTTTTAAGGAAAGGCTTCACCTCGGTCTTCATACGCATGTCCACCCGGATCAATGTATCGGATAAAATGCGGATGTCTTCTACGGTACCTACATTAATACCTGCGAAGCGGATGTTATTACCAACATTCAAACCGCCAACATTCCTGAAGGTTCCGTATATCACATAAGTATCATTGAACATATTTTGATTACTTCCTATCAGGAAGATGCCCGCCACAAACAGCAGGATACCGGCTATCGTAAAAATGCCGATTTTTATCTTTTGAGCAACAGTTGTTTTCATAAGAAGTTATTTAAAAAAAGAACCGACCAGTTCATCCGGCCCGTTTTCGAGTTGACCATAGGTTCCTTCGGCTATAAATACACCCTTGTTCAAAACCAATATACGATCTGCTGTAATTTTAGCACAGGCCATATCATGCGTAATTATAATGGAAGATGTCTGGTATTTTTCCTGCATTTGCAACATCAACCTGCTGATTTCACGGGATGTGATAGGATCCAGGCCCGTAGTAGGCTCATCGTATAACATTATTTCCGGCTTTAATATAAGTGTTCTCGCCAGGCCTACACGCTTACGCATGCCCCCAGACAGGTCGGAAGGCATCTTACCTATAGCATCTATCAGGCCCACACTGTTCAGCACTTCTTCAATGCGCTGTTGTATATCCTCTTTATCCTTTAGCTTCAGTACGCGGGTAAGTGGAAATTCCAGGTTCTGTGCCACGGTCATAGAATCATACAATGCCCCGCTTTGGAAAAGAAAGCCTATTTTGATACGCAGCGCCTTCAACTCCTCTTCGGACAGGTCTTTCACTTCCTGGCCGAATACCTTCAGGCTACCGGCATCTGGCTGCAGCATACCTACTATACATTTTATAGAAACAGACTTTCCCGACCCCGATTTGCCCAATACGACCAGGTTCTCCCCCTTAAAGAGATGCATAGTCACATCCGAAAGTACCTCTTTAGTGCCAAAGGATTTTTTGAGGTGACGGATGTCTATGACGATGTCCCTTTCTCTTTCCCGCGTGTCCGTGTTTTTATTTTCCATGTTGTACATCAGTTATAGGCAAAGGCGGAAGTTAACTGCACAGCGATTCCATCAAGCAGTATGATCCATAGGGAAGCGGCAACCACTGCTGAATTTGCCGCCACGCCCACACTTTCTGTACCCCGGTCCGAGTTATACCCTTTATAACATCCGACAAATCCAATGGCAAAACCAAAAAAAATCGTTTTGATCACAGCAGGAATCAGGTCTCCAAAGCTCAGCGCAGAAAATGCCTTGTAAAAGTAAAGCGAAAAATTCATGTCATTGTTGATATTGGATGCGGCAAAACCACCTATTAATGCGAGTGCATCTGCCATCAACGTAAGTATCGGTATCATAATCACACAGGCCAATATCCTGGTAACTACCAGGTATTGAATAGGATTAGCCCCTGAGACTTCCATAGCATCAATTTGCTCGCTTACCTTCATACTGCCCAATTCGGCTCCTATGCTGGAAGCAATTTTGCCTGCGCAGATAAGGGCGATAATCACCGGGCCAATCTCCCGTATGACAGATATGGCTACCATGCTTGGCACAAAACTGACTGCACCAAATTCTTTAAGCGTAGGCTCTGACTGCAGCGTCAGGACAAAACCCAAAATGAACCCTGTAATGCCAATGAGGGAAAAGGACTTGTAACCAATAATATAACATTGACGCAAAAGTTCGTTCCACTCAAATCCCGGCCGAAAAATATTACGGCAAAATGAACCCATAAAAACCATCTGGTCGCCGGCAGCAGCGAATTGCCTACTTAAAGTACTGGAAATTGTT
>CAZFKK010000489.1:0-2355 GCA_964519735.1 uncultured Taibaiella sp. | reverse complement strand
GATTTAAATGAAAAAAATATTCCCTTTGATCATCAAATTGAATCCAAAACTAGAAGGATAAAAACATATAAAAAAGAATAATTTAAATGGATGTTTTGGCATGATGAAACCCTGTTTTAGCCGGATAAAACCGTTTCGTATTTTTTTGAGGAAGGGAAGAGCACGACTATAAAAGGACAATGTGGAGCAATAAAAAAAATAAAAGTTATTGTTTTATTAAAAATTATAAATAATTTAGCCTTATCAGGTGGGAATAAAACCAGACGCCAAGGGTAGTATTTAACCTATTAGTTGCGTCATTGTAATCACAACAAATAGTGTGGTACGAACTACAAATTGCTGTAGCATAAAGAGGTAGGAGTTGAATAGGCAGTTTATATCGTACATATACCATTGCTTAATAGATACCACTATGCTGAAAAAACCCGCAATTTTGCATGCAGTGGCCTGGATCCTGTTTATTGCCTATGAGTTCGCATTGATGTACATGGCGAAGCCACCCGATGATTGGTGGGAAATCCTGGTCTGTTCTATCCCTGAAATAGGATTGTTTTATGCTAATTATGAAGTCTTCAAGCAGTTTGTAAATAAAGCTAAAGACTTTTTCCTAAAGGTGATTCCGCTGATATTATTGGAGGTTATCCTTTTCTCTGTGGTATTTATCTCTATACGTATCAGTCTTAACTTTTGGCTCGATAAAGGCACTGCTACCTGGGTGACAAAGCCTTACATAGCTGCCTCCATATTCAGGTTTACTACCCTACTCATCCCAAGCATCGCCTATTGGGCAATACGGCGTACGATTAAGAAGGATCGGGAATTGTTGCTGGAACAGATAAAGGTAAAAGATGCAGCACTGGCGAAGCTAAAACTGGAACAGGAGCTGGCCAAAATCCAATTGGCTTATACAAGAGCGCAGATCAACCCTCATTTCCTGATTAATGCCCTCAATATGGTTCATGCCCGGCTGGCACAGGACCCCCAGGCAGCACAGATGATGGTATTGCTATCCAATCATTTGCGCTTTGGGATGCAAGAACCGGAACAAGATGGGATGATCCCTATCTATGAGGAATGTGAGCGGATTGAGGAAAGGCTGACGTTGGAAGAATTGATGGCTGGACAGCCATTGCAGGTTCTATTGAAGATCGACCTGAAAGTGGAACATACACGCATTCCTCCTTTAACGCTCCTCACACTGATTGAAAATATTTTTAAATACGCTGCACTGGGGGATCCGGAATCGCCGGCTGTCATTCATATCTACAGTAACCAGGAGGGTTGGGGCTTGACTATAGATAATGCCAAACTACAGGGGAAAGCGTCGGATTCCGGTACCCGGATCGGCTTGAAGAACACGCTCACGCGGCTGGAGTCGGCTTACGGTGCCGGGAATGTTACCCTGGAAGTGACTGAATCTCCGGATCGGTACTGCCTTTCTCTTTCCATTCGTAAAACCATAAAATTTCTGTCTTATGCTTAACTGTTGTATCATTGATGACCACATTCATGCAGTACGGGTGTTAGAGGGGCATGCCCGGAAAATGGGTATGCCGGTACTGGTGTCGGAGACGAACCCGATCATAGCCTTGAAGAAAATAAACGCACTGGAGACCCCTGTCGATATCTTGTTCTGCGATATAGATATGCCCGGGCTCTCAGGCATGGATCTTGCGGACCTGATCGATAAGAACATCATGCTGGTCTTTACCTCAGCACATGAAAAATTTGCGGTAGCGGGTTATGAAAAGGAGGCAACCTTTTTCCTGCTCAAGCTCATAAGTTATGAAAACTTTGCCAATTGTGTAGCGTTCTGCGAGCGGAAAAAAAGACAGCGCGAAGGTAAGCCTGGCCTGAATACCGTGTTCCTGGATCATTTAGTCATCCGTCCATGCCGCAGTAAGGCCGATCGTGATCGTGTGGCCACTGCGGCCATTGTTTATATTCGTTCGCAATCCAATTACCTTTATTTCAAGCTCAGCGGGGAGCAGGAGGAGCTGCAATCTTACAATACCTTCGCCAATGTAGAGCCCTACCTAGACCCTGATAAATATGTGCGTGCCAGTCGCTCTTATATCGTCAATATGGACTACGTTACCGGAACGAATAGGAATTGGGTTTGCCTGAAAGAAACGGAAACTAAAATTGCCCTGGGCGAAGGGTACAAACCCCATCTTATGGATAAAATGGGCATCCATATTAACCCGAAAGGCAAGCCTGCCGACCTGCCTTCAGAAGAATATCGAACTTCTATGGGTTAGGTCTGCTTATGGTATTGCTCCTGGTAATAACGTAACAGAAAATAATAAATAACCATTTCCTGAACACGGGGTTGATGGGCCAGGCACCGGTTCA
>CAZFKK010000488.1:0-2356 GCA_964519735.1 uncultured Taibaiella sp. | reverse complement strand
AGGTCCGAGGTGATTCCCTTCTCCCGTATGGTTATAAACCACGTCCAATATCACTTCTATTCCTGCTTTATGCAGGTCCTTGACCATTTGCTTGAATTCATTGATCTGCGCACCATTATTGGTGGCAGAGGAGTATCTGATGTCCGGAGCATAAAAATTTATCGTGTTGTACCCCCAGTAATTGGTGAGCCCTTTTTGCTCTAAGTGCCGGTCGGAGATGAAATGGTGGACAGGCATGAGTTCAATGGCGGTAATTCCCAACGCTTTCAGGTATTTTATAGCAGCCGGATGGGAAATCGCCGCATACGTACCCCGGATATTTTTTGGTATATCGGGGTTTAATTTTGTAAAGCCTTTAACATGAGCTTCATAGATGATCGTATTTTGATAGGGTATATTTAAAGGTTGCTCTCCTTCCCAGTCAAAATCGTCAGCGACAACAATAGCCTTGGGTATATAAGCCATGTTTGAGGCCTCACTCATTTTCAGATCCTGTTGGGGGTGGTCAAGTTCGTAGCCGAATAAGGAGTCATGCCATTCCAGCGTACCGGACAAAGCTTTGGCATTAGGATCTATCAGTAACTTATTGGCATTGAAGCGCAGTCCTTTTTCCGGTTCGTAAGCGCCATCTACCTTAAAGCCATATAGCAGCCCGGGGCTGATCCCTTGCAGGTAAACATGCCAAACACTATAAGTTTTCTCTGTCATTTTAATACAAGCTGCCGGTACGGGATCATGAGCCTGATCAAAGAGAGATACTTCAACACCGGTGGCATTGTCGGAAAAGACGGAAAAATTAACACCTTTGCCATCCCAGGTGGCGCCCAGCGGGAAAGGGGTGCCGTTGTATTTTACAATATCCATATAGAATTTATAAACACTAAAATTGAATTATTGTTCAGGTAGCTTCGCCAGGTTAATGACGTCAATAGTTATAAGAGCAACGGATTCAATCTGAATGTGATGAGGATCATTGGCTCCGGCATCCGCAGGGAAGTAGCCGGTTCCCGGTCCTACTGCATAGCTATACCGTATTTTGAAGCACGGCAACTGCATGTGCCACCAGTTTTATTTTTTGGCCACCAGGGTGCTTCCTGCCCATAAACAGGTTTTCATCCGTTGACAGTATAAGTTCCCATTGAGGTGGATCGTGTGCTATCTGGAGCTCTATGGATTCCCCTGAAAAATTTACAGCCATAAAAAGATAATTTAATCTTGCCTTGTCGAAGCGTAATAAGCTAAATCCTTTATTGCCCACAGCATCGGCATGGAGGCATTGTTTGTCCGAAACGAGTAAAGCCGGATGGGTTTTGCGTAATTGGATGAGGGCCTTGTACCATTCGAGGATTTCCTTGTTTTCGCCTTGCCTTCGTAAAGACCATTGCAGCACGGATGCCTCAAAGGTCGAAATGGCCTGGGGATCAAGGGACACTTTGCCCTTGTGAAGATGTTCAAATTCTTTTTTACGGCCCGATCTTACCGCAGCAATCAGTTGTTCATCCGAATGGCTTACAAAATAGAAGAACGGTGTAATGGCCGCATATTCTTCCCCCATAAAAAGCATAGGTATATAGGGCGATAACAACAAGAGCGATGCGGCCAGCATCACCTGTTTCCGGTTGACCAATTGCGGGAGCCGTTCGCCATTTACCCTGTTACCTACCTGGTCGTGGTTCTGATTAAATGCGACAAATGCCCGGCCTTCAATTCCCCCGGACGAAGCGCCGAACTTTTTCTTTCGCGCTACTACATATTCGCCGCTGTGTACGAATCCTTCATTATATGCTTTTGCAACCTGGGCTACCGAACCGAAATCTTCATACAGGTAATTGCCACTTTTATCCAGTAGTACGTATAGGGCATGATGAAAATCATCTAACCATTGGGCATCAAACCCCATGCCGTTCATTGTTGTGGATTGTATTACCCTGGGGCTATTCAGATCGCTTTCGGCAATGAGCACGTAGGTCCGGCCCGTTCGATCTTCCAGCGTTTTTCTTTTCTGGTAGATGAGCGACCAGATACTTACTGCACTGTTATCATAAATAGTGTGAATAGCATCCAGGCGGAGCCCGTCTATATGGAAATGTTCCAGCCAGTAGATAACATTATCTGAGTAATAATCACGCACGCCGTCCGCCCAGGGGCCGTCAAAGTTCAGGGCATCTCCCCAGGGAGTATGGTAACTATTTGAGAAATAAGGGCCGAACCGATCCAGGTAATTACCCTCCGGCCCCAGGTGATTGTACACCACATCCAGGAAAACAGCAATGCCTTTGCGATGGCAGGCATCTACCAGCTTTTTAAGTTCAGCCGGACCACCATAGGAATTTTGAACGGCATAAGGATACACCCC
>CAZFKK010000487.1:0-2364 GCA_964519735.1 uncultured Taibaiella sp. | reverse complement strand
TGCCTCTAAGGCTTTATTGGATATCCGTAATGACCTGGATAAATCCAGGATACAATTGCGTAAAGTGTTTGACGCCGTACTTCGTAAACTGAACAAGCAAGGCTACCTTGCCGATATATCTGAAAGCTTCCTGAGCGGACGGCGGACCGTAGCGATATTTGCCGAGCATAAGCGGATCGTCAAGGGAATTCTTCATGGAGAGAGTGATACCGCAAAAACCGTGTTTATAGAGCCGGAAGAGACCATTGAGCTGAATAACGAAGTATCGGCGCTGGAGCGGGCAGAATATAAAGAGATACAGCGTATCCTGGCCCAGGTTACCGCACAATTGTCGGTTTTTCAGCCCCGGTTGCTCAGCTATTATTACTTATGTGGCAGGTATGATTTTATCCGGGCCAAGGCCCTGCTGGCACAGGACCTGGATGCAACGATGCCCAGGCTGACGGCTCACCCTTCGCTGGAATTGGTTAAAGCCTATCATCCGCTGCTGTATTTGCATAACCGGAAGGCAGGGAAGCCAACGGTACCACTTACGCTTACTTTAGATAAGCAACAGCGTATCCTGATGATCAGCGGTCCCAATGCGGGGGGCAAGACGGTCAGTATGAAAACGGTGGGTATATTGCAACTTATGCTGCAGGCGGGCTTGCTGGTGCCGGTTGACCCGCAGTCGGAGATGGGTATCTTCAAGCAGATCTTTATCCATATCGGAGATACCCAATCCATCGAGAATGAATTAAGTACCTACAGCGCCCATCTGCGCGATATGAAGTATTTCCTGGATTTTACCAATGGTAAAACCTTATTCTTTATTGATGAACTGGGCAGCGGTTCCGACCCTAACCTGGGCGGAGCTTTTGCTGAAGCTATCGTAGAAGAATTAGCCCATAAAAAAGGGATGGGCATTATCACCACCCACTACCTGAATCTTAAAGTAATGGCGGGTAAGGTACCCGGTATCTTTAACGGGGCTATGGCTTTCGATGAGGAAAAATTAGAGCCTTTATACCAATTGACCCTTCGTAAACCGGGTAGCTCTTACACATTTGCTATAGCTAAGCGAAGCGCCTTACCGGCCAAAGTGATTGAACGTGCCCGGCAACTGACCGAACGCGGCCATTTTAAACTGGATAAAATGCTGCACCAGACGGAGCAGCAATCGGTCAGGCTGGGGGATAAGGAAAAGAACCTGTCGCAACTGATCCGGGAGCAGGAACTGCTGAAGGATAAATATGAAAAACTGGTTGATAAAGAAAAATGGCGGCAGCAGGTAGAAACCCTCAAACTTCAGAATAAAATTAAGAAGGAGGAACTGGATTACCTGCGGGATACGGAACGTAAATTCAAACAGATCATCCATGACTGGAAGAAGACGGAAGATAAGAAGAGCGTGATCCAGTCGGCCGAAAAGATCTTGTTCCGCCGGAAGCAACTGGAACAGAATGAGGCCGTAGCCAAAAAGGCAGATAAGAAGTTTAAACTGACGGGCCGCAAACCGGTAGCCGGAGATTGGGTGCGCCACAAACAAAACCACCAGGTAGGCAGGTTAAGTGAAATCAAAGGAAAAAAAGCAGTAGTTAAGATCGGGCAGATGCCTTTCTCCGTATTGCTGGAAGAGTGGGTAACGGTAGAGGAGCGAAAGCCAGGCAAATAACCCGGCGCTTAAGCTATACCTTCCCGGAGCAACAGGAAGGTATAGCCCGAACTCTTTAGGCCTCTTCTTCAAAATAGATCTTATAAAACTTACGGCCATCCTCATCGGTTCCCTGCTCTATCAGATCCCGGTCTCCATGGATGTAGATGTGGAAATTTTTGTCCAGTTTCAACACACTTTTGAAGATCCGTTCTTGTTTTTTTACGGCCATGGGGGATATATCAAATGAATCCGTAAGCGCCAGGTCGTTTTCCATCCGGTAATGCTCATCAAAAGTTTTGAAGGACTGGATGATCCCTTTGTCCTGGAAGACCTCTTCGACAAAATCTTCTTTGTCAAAGGTGTCATGGTGTTTGAAATAGTTTACCGAGCGGTTCAGGAAATCGATCTGATCTGCTTTGGTCACCTCGAAATCTTCGCCTAATTGCTGGGTTGCATAATTCTTGGCCATACTCAGGAAATCTTTAGTCTGGTGGTAATCATTGCTGACCGGGCTGATATGCAGGAAATGATCCTTCCAGTATTGCGCATCGCCGGAACGCTGGGCGTCGATCACCAGTACCCGGTAGCCGTTTTCTCTTTCATCATCCAGGATCAGGCAGCCTTTTTCTACCTTGTTGACATTGATGCCATCATCATGCTTTATATTGAAGTCATCACTTTCCGGATCTACTTTCAGGAAGGTATCTTTGTTTTCCGCTTTAAAAATG
>CAZFKK010000486.1:0-2373 GCA_964519735.1 uncultured Taibaiella sp. | reverse complement strand
CTCCAGTTGCACTCCCAGCCCTGAATTCACCATTTCAAAGGTCCGGGTGATTTTCCGGTCCGGAACAAATTCATGAATGGTCCCATGGGCCTGGAACACTACATTTCCCTGGGCATCGCTGGTTTCAAATTGATAACCGCCGTGCTTTTTATTGTCCAATTTCAGCACTTTTGTGCCCATCCATTGCGCCACAATACCAGGCTCTGCATACGCTTTAAACAATAATTCCAGGGGCAGATCAAATTCCCTGGTAATCACCAATTCCTGTTTGCCGTCTTCAGCATTTATTTTTGTCTTTTGCTCCATATGATTATATTGATTTGTACTCTTTCATTATGGTTTCCAATTTATTAAACCGATCATCCCACATTTTACGGAAAGGCTCGATAAAGTCGGCAACTTCTTTCATATTGGTTGCATTAATATGGTAGTAAATTTCCCTTCCGTTTTGCTCCGGGTCAAGCAAGGCACACTCTGTGAGTATTTGCAGGTGTTTGGAAACGGTCGGCCTTGAGGTACCAAAATTTGCGGCTATGGCACCTGCGGTCATCGATTGCGAGGCTACCATCAGAAGTATAGCTCTTCTTGTCGGGTCTGCTATAGCTTGAAAAACGTCTCTTCTTAAATTCATCGCGTAGCTATTTGACTACAAATATATAGGTAGTTATTCAGCTACGCAAATTTTCTTGCAATTTTTCTACCCCCATAAGCAGGGGCAATAGATTCCTTACTTGTTCTTTCAAGAAAGTAAGCCGCCTTTAAAAAGGCTACCCTTTATGGGCTTCATTCCCGCCGATCACTTTTAAAATAATGCTCAATATTTTAGAATTTAGCAAATTATTGTTTTGTTCGTAAGAAACGATTATACTATTATTGCAGTCAATATTGTGACACTTTTAGTATCAATTTAAATAAAACTTCTCAGGATAGTAACAAAGAACGGATGAATGACTAAGCCAGGTGCAGGCCAGGCTTTCTATAATTGAATATTATGAAATCAAGAACAATCTATTCAAGCAGGTACCGGGTATTTGAATTAATACGGGAGGCTATCAGTAAAAAATGGTGGATAAAAAATATAGAAGGTCCTGAATGGTTCACACCGGACGAGATGTATGCAAAAGCAAAAAAAGATCTAAGCTTTGGCATTAATAAGGACACATTTGTTGTGGCTGATCCCTGGGAAGCCCTAAACCAAGCCGATGAAACAATCAACAGACTACAATCGGAAAAAGAAAGGTTCCAAAAAAAGGTCATTGAATATCGGCAACGGGCAAGATAGTGGGGAATCTGCCAGGCCACGTGCTAAAGCCTATCTTCCCTTTTTCCTCCTTCTTTCCCGGATATATAATGCCTTATGATAAATAAGCGGGAAGACCAATAAAGTGAATAAAGTAGCAGTGACCAGCCCACCGATGATCACAATGGCCAATGGCTTTTGGCTTTCTGAGCCAATGCCTGTGCTCAGCGCGGCGGGAATCAAGCCTATTGCTGCCATCATAGCAGTCATGACTACCGGACGTGTTCTTACTTTAACAGCATCCACGATAGCCTGGTTTAAATCGCCGGACAGCTTCACCTGCCGGTGAAATTCTGAGATCAAAATCACACCGTTTTGTACACAAATTCCAAATAAGGCAATGAACCCGACACCTGCTGAGATGCCAAAATTCATCCCTGTAATGTGTAGTGCCAATATGCCCCCGATCAAGGCAAAGGGCACATTGATCAATACATACCCGGCATCTTTTGCATTATTGAACATAATGAACAAAAGAATAAATATCAGCAACAGGCTTAGGGGAACCACCTGGGTAAGGCGTTTGCCGGCCCTAACCTGGTTCTCAAATTCACCGGTCCAGCCTAATTGATAACCACTGGCTAATTTCACCTGGTCTTTTACCTTTTTCTGAGCTTCAGCTATAGTACTGCCAAGATCCCGCTCCCTTACAGAGAACTTAACGCCGATAAAGCGTTTGGTATTGTCCCTATAGATAAATGCAGGCCCGGTAGAAAGCTTTATAGCGGCCACCTCCTTAAGGGGTATTTTACTGCCAGTAATTGTAGGGATCATTAACATCAATATATCCTCTTCATTCTTTCTGAAATTTTTATCATAACGAATACGAATATCAAAGCGTTTTTCTCCTTCATATTTCTGCGTAACGGTCTTCCCTCCTATTGCCATTTCAATAACAGCCTGGGCTTCCGCTTTGGTAATACCATAAATGGCCATTTTCTCTTCATCCAAAAGAATACTCATTTCCGGCTGACCAATATTCCTTAGGATACCTACATCCTTGATGCCGGGTACATTTGCGATTTGCTCTAGGACCTGATTAGCATACTCATCTAATTTATCCAGGTTATCCC
>CAZFKK010000485.1:0-2374 GCA_964519735.1 uncultured Taibaiella sp. | reverse complement strand
AAATCCAGGGTACTGCGGTAATGCGTCTGAAGAATATAGAAGCGGATAACCATAGGATGGTAAGCCTGTTCCAGCATCGGGTGGTCGCCGCTGAACAATTCCGTCAGCTTGATCACATTATTATAACTCTTCCCCATCTTTTTACCATTGATGGTGATCATGTTATTATGCATCCAATAGTTCACCGGCATACAGCCATGTGCGATGGTGCTTTGCGCGATCTCGCTCTCATGATGTGGGAACTGCAGGTCCATGCCGCCGCCATGAATATCAAATTGCTTACCCAGGTATTTACTGCTCATCGCCGAACATTCGATATGCCAGCCTGGAAAACCTTCTCCCCAGGGGCTCTTCCACCGCATGATATGTTCCGGTGGCGCCTTTTTCCACAAAGCAAAATCGGTCTTGCTTCTCTTTTCTTCTTGTCCTTCCAGCTCCCGGGTGGTTTCCAGCAGATCATCCAGTATCCTGCCGCTCAGTTTACCATAGGGGTAACCTGCAGCATATTTTTTCACATCAAAATAAACGGAGCCGTTCACCTCGTAAGCATACCCTTTGGCAATAATGTCCTCGATCATACTGATCTGTTCAATAATATGGCCTGTTGCTGTAGGTTCAATACTGGGCGCTTCACAATTGAACCGGCGCATCCCCCAGTGAAAGAGATTGGTGTACTTTTGTACCAGTTCCATGGGTTCCAGCATTTCCAGGATCGCTTTTTTAGCCACTTTATCCTCTGCTTCACGTCCTTCTTCCTCAAAATGCCCCGCATCTGTAATATTCCGCACATACCTTACTTTATATCCCAGGTATTTCAGGTAGCGACAGACAATATCAAAAGTGATATAAGGCCGGGCATGTCCCAAATGGGATTCGCCGCTGACCGTCGGACCACATACATACAAGCCTGCATAGCCGGGAGTAATAGGTTTAAATAGCTCCTTCTGACGTGAATAAGAGTTAAATAGATGAAGTTCAGACATAAAACAAATCAGTATGCGGCAAAAATACGGGATATTTCCTGGTAAAACCGGCAAAGGAGCTATTTTACCCCATTTCCGCCAAATGAATACTTACCTTTGCCGGGAATTATTTTTTTGATTTCATTCCTAACTCGAATGCCTCAAACCATTACCTTACGCCTGCTGCCCGCGGAGGCAGGCCAGGACGCCTTCATAAAGCAACAAGCTGCGGCTGTGCTGCATATCCAACCGGAAAGGATCACCGCCCTGCAGATCCTGCGCCGCTCCCTGGATGCCAGGGGCAGGCAGGTCTTCGTTCAATTGCAGGTAGCAGTATTTATAGACGAAGTGTTTCAAAATCCCTTCACCTTTTACCCGCAATTACAAAACGTAAGCCGGGGTAAGGAAGTATTGATCGCCGGGGCGGGTCCCGCCGGCTTATTTGCAGCGTTACGCCTCATTGAACTCGGCTTCTGCCCTATCCTACTGGAAAGAGGGAAAGATGTACGCAACCGGCGCAGGGACCTTGCTGCGATGAACAAAGAAGGCATCGTTAACCCGGAATCGAATTATTGTTACGGAGAGGGTGGCGCGGGTACCTATAGCGATGGTAAATTATATACCCGGTCTTCCAAAAGGGGCAATATCCTCCGCAGCCTTCAGTGGTTCCACCATTTTGGAGCGGAGGAAAAGATATTATATGAAGCACATCCCCATATCGGGACCAATAAGCTACCCGGCATCATCAGCGCTATGCGGGAAGGCATCGAGGCCTGCGGAGGGCAGGTACTGTTCAACACCAAACTGACCGATCTTCTTATTGAAAATAACCAGGTAAAAGGGGTGATCGTCAATGGTCATGAAAAAATAGCCGCGACTGCACTTATCCTGGCTACGGGGCATTCTGCCCGGGATATCTTTCAATTACTGGATCAAAAAAATATCGCCATCGAAGCCAAACCCTTTGCGCTGGGCGTTCGTATCGAACATCCGCAAGGGGTGATAGATGCCGCACAATACCATCACACGTCGGCCCAGCCCCGGCCTGCTGTTTTGCCCCCTGCAGCCTATTCTCTGGTCAGCCAGGAGATGGGGAAGGGTGTTTTTTCTTTTTGCATGTGTCCCGGGGGGATCATCGCCCCGGCAGCGACTACAGAAGGGGAGCTGGTCGTGAATGGCTGGTCTCCTTCCAAAAGGGATAATCCTTATGCTAACTCCGGCATTGTCGTTACGGTTGATGAAGCTGATTTTGCCCGCTATGGCTTTAAAGGACGACTGGCAGCCATGGGTTTTCAGCAAATGGTAGAACAAAAAGCCTGGAAAGCCGGTGGCGGCTCCTTAAAAGCCCCTGCTCAGCGGCTGACTGATTTTGCAGGGAGGACGCTCTCTGCCACCCTGCCGGAATGCTCCTA
>CAZFKK010000484.1:0-2376 GCA_964519735.1 uncultured Taibaiella sp. | reverse complement strand
AAATGGTACGGGCCTTTCAAATGCCTTTTTTTTGTTTTACATTTGCTTCCTTTGAGGAACAAAGGAGGCCGCTTTATAGCGGTAGTAAACAGAGACCATGGAGCACATAGCCGGAATATTACCCTTATTGCAGGAACCTAAGCGTATTTTTATTACCATGCACCACAAACCTGATGCAGATGCCCTGGGCTCTACATTGGGTTTATACCATTATTTGAAGCAAAAAGGGCATGATCCTCAGGTGATCACCCCTTCGGAGGTGCCTGACTTCCTGATGTGGATGCCGGGTATTGATACCGTATTGAATTATGAATCAGAACCTAAGGTGTGCGCGCAGGTGCTGGGGAATTCGGATTATATATTCTGCCTGGACTTTAACCGCCTGGAAAGAGTGAGATCCATGCAGGAGCTGCTGCGCCAGGCCAGCCAGCCCCGGGTGTTGATCGACCATCATCTTCTGCCGGAAACAGAGGCCTTTGCCTACGGGGTCAGCCAGCCGGAGAAGAGCTCTACCTGTGAAATGGTGTATGACTTCATCCGCCTTGCAGGTGATGACGACTGCCTTGTGGATGAGGTCATGCAATGCCTGTATGCAGGAACGATGACCGATACGGGGTCCTTCCGTTTTGCCAACACCACTGCTTCTGTTCACGAAATGATTGCGGATTTCAAGCGGAGGGGATTACAGCATGCGCTCATACATCAATATATTTATGATAGCTGGACCGCAGAACGTATGCGTTTCCTGGGTTATGTGTTGTTGGAGAAGATGGAAATCTACCCGGAAAAGCAGGTGGGCATTATCGCTTTGTCCCGGGAAGATCAGAAAAAATTCAATGTGGCAACGGGGGATACTGAAGGAATGGTTAACTATCCATTAAGTATTGAAAATATTACTTTTGCTATCCTGCTTACGGAAAAGAACGAGGAAGTGCGGATGTCGTTCCGGAGTAAGGGTAATGTGGATGTGAGCGTTTTCGCGGCACAATATTTTAACGGAGGCGGGCATTTTAATGCTGCCGGCGGACGTTCGGGGGTAAACCTGGAGCAAACATTGATTCAATTAAAGACTTTATTAAATATTCAATAAACCATTCTAAGTATCCATTTTTAAATTTCACAATCAAAATGAAGTACACTTCTTTAATTTTATCCGGATGCGCCATGATCTGTGCTCTGGGATGTAATGCACAAGCAGGCAAAGGCAAGAAAAAGGCTGTGGCTGATAAGGATGCCTTCCAAAGCAGCCCGAGCGGGTTGGAATACAAAATTGTTACTAAAGGTACAGGTACTGTAAATCCTCAGGCTGGTGACTTTGGTGAGCTGAACCTGATCTTCAGGATTGGTGACAGTATGCTGATCAATACTCATGAGATGAACCAGCAAAAGCCTGTTTTACAGCAATTCCAGGCTCCTGTGATGAAGGGAGACCTGATGGAAGGGCTGATGACCATGCATGCCGGGGATAGTGTCGTCTTCCGGATGCTGATGGATACCCTGGCGGAAAGGTCCAAACAACCTAAACCTCCTTTTGCTAAACCCGGCGATTATGCGGTATGGGAAGTAAAACTGGTCAGTGTGAAGACTAAAGAACAAATGGAAAAGGAAAACGGCGAAAAGGAGCAGGTTCAGGCAAAAATAGATGATCAGCTGCTGCAGGATTATTTTAAAGCCAAAGGAATTACGAATGCACAAAAAACGGCGTCAGGTTTATATTATGTGTTGCATAAACCCGGAACAGGAGAGCGTCCGGTGGATGGCCAGACTGCTACCGTAAATTATACAGGCCAAAACCTGCAAGGGGAGAAATTTGATTCCAACGTAGATCCTCAGTTTAACCATGTGGAACCCTTTAGCTTCGGCGTAGGCCAGCGCCAGGTGATTAAAGGCTGGGATGAAGCGGCATTATTGTTGAAGAAAGGCGCTCAGGCTACCTTTTACCTGCCTTCTCACCTGGCCTATGGCGATCGTGGTGCCGGCGGACAAATTCCACCTAATGCCATCCTGATTTTTGATATTGAATTATTGGATTTTAAATAGGAATATCGCCTGAGTGAGTTAAAATGGTGTCCTTAAAGCCAGGCTTTAAGGACACCATTTTCATTTCCAGCTCTGTCGGGGTTTACCGCATGGAATCCTGCGGGATTTCTATTTCAATGCTTTGGTGGCCATCATTGCCGCAAGTGCTTCTGCCCATACCTGGTATTCTTTCCCGGAATAATGTAGCCCGTCGGGAGTAAGGTAGGCGGGGTCGGTACCATGCTCCCGGCTGCCTGGGGTAATATCCAGGTAATGACATTTATAGGCAAGGGCAATGCTTTTGTTAGCGATATTATATTGCTTGATTTGCTGTTGGATCTCTTCGCGGTTGCGCCC
>CAZFKK010000483.1:0-2391 GCA_964519735.1 uncultured Taibaiella sp. | reverse complement strand
TACAAGAATTTGTTTTGATAAAAAACACATGTGAATAAAATTGTGCTTGCAGCATATTCTAAAATAGAAAATTATGAATATATTTATAATTATAAGGAATTCTACCCTTTGTACACTAGCTCCAAGCGACTACTTTTGTGCTGTTAAAGATAAAGTAATTTTAAGAAAGCGGAGTCCACACGATATCGTTACAACAGCTAAAGCCTATAGAACAAGTCTTATTTTTCAACAACAATATATTATGAAACAAATCAACTTATTTTTCTGCTTTTTTCTGTCCCAGTCGTTTTCCTGGGGGCAGGCCAATCTCGTCCCTAACCCTTCTTTTGAAGAGTACACCAATTGCCCAACCGGCTTTAGTACTGTTCACAATGTAGATCCGGCAACTTATGACACTTACAATTTCCCGCAGGTGCGTAAGTGGATCAGGGGCTCGGAACACGGCAGCCCGGACTACTTCAACAGCTGTGCTTCGGCCAATGCTCCCAGAGTATCTACACCCGAAAACTATTTTGGGAATATTACGCCAAGAACAGGCAAAGCCTATGCAGGTATCTCTTCTGTAGAGCATGAAGGGAGTCATTTAGAGTATTTACAAATCCGGCTTTCAGAACCGATGATAGCAGGACACAATTACTATGTGTCTTTTTGGATTAATTTAGGAGTTGGTCTGCGTAATACAACGCAGATCGTGGGTGTTGATAATATTGGAATTGTCTTTTCGGATACACATTCCTGCCCTTCTGACCCGGCCAGATATTTTACCCAAGGCATCATCAACCCTGCCGGGAAACATATTACAGATACAACAATATGGACGCCGATAACAGGCATATACACTGCACGGGGAGATGAAGAATGGCTAGTTATTGGCGCTTTTAGACGTACAGAGCCTTCACCTTTTCCTGTAGATAGTCTTGTATCAAATGTCAGTACTTCGGGTAAGGTGGCTTACTATTTCATTGACGACGTCAGTGTAGTGGACCTGGAGAGCCAGGCAAACAGCCACCTGGTTGAAGTTTGTGATCTGGATAGCCTTCTGACGCTCCATAACCCCAATTTCGGAAAAGGAGACAAACATCTATGGAATACGGGAGAACATACGGAATCTGTAGAAGTATTACCGAAAGATAATCCTATTTATTGGGTTATAACCGAAAATGATACTACTATATTTATTGATACATTTATTGTTCAGAAAGCCGAAATTGGCCCCATTGAAATAACAGTGAATCTGAATACACTGGGCACTACCGTTAGCTTTAGTTCTTACCAGTGGATGCTTAATGGCAACACCATTCCAAATGCAACAGAAAGTACTTACCAGGTACTTGAAAACGGCAAATACCAGGTAATAGTTAGCAATGAAGATGGATGTATGGATACTTCCGATGTCTATACAGTATCCAGCGTTGGAGTTAAACGCCACTTTAACGGAGATAATAGCATAGAGATCTACCCCAATCCGACATTTGATCCTATTTTTATCGATGCCCCGTTTAAAACAAAAGTTTCCGTTCTGAGTATGGATGGCAGAATACTGATCTCAAAGCAGGAAACGAATCGGGTATTCCTGCAGAACTTGTCTACCGGAATTTATTTCCTTAATATTTTTGACGAGAATGACAGATTAATTGAAGTGAAAAAAGTAGTGAAGGGAGGTTGATCTAGCTATTCAGGTATTAAGCCCTTCTGCCAGTGCGAGTGACATGCCCGCACTGGTCGTCCTTCAGGGAAGGCCTTTGATAATATATTCTCCAAGCATATAATGCCATCAGCCACTTTCATTTTATTCGAAGGTCAGCCGCAACATTCCATTTCGTAAGGTATTCGGGTCTCATCCAATAATCCCAAGCCTTTTTGTTTCCGCATTGATCGTTGCTTTAACTGTGATTTTTGGTACACTCATGCCGGGATGGTCGGTCGTCCCCAACCGCTATAAGGGCTCAGGCATTGGCGCCTTTTTCCCCAATCCGGCCCAAATGAGTATTTTTAAAATTGTCATTGAACTTCAGTCCGTAGCCAAAAATTCTATCCATTGCTGAATGTCCGAATAAGATCACACCAGCTAAAGCGAGTAAAGAAATATTGAACCAAAATCCCAGAATCAGCATAGTAATTGCAACCAATTTATGGTGGAAAAAATTATAGAGCCAAGCCCCTGTTTTAGGATTGACCAAATAGCCAATCATTGATAAATCGGGCAAAAGAATACAGGCAGGAAAAACCCACCAGGCATAGTCTAATTGATTAAACAGGATTATTGAGCCCAAAAACTGTCCCAATTCTTCAAGTTTCAAAAGATTATTCATTCCGTTTGTCATATTTTGTCTGATTTTATAAAAAAATCCTAGCTGAGGCCTTGTCGCCACCATCGGGTAGATAAAGTTA
>CAZFKK010000482.1:0-2392 GCA_964519735.1 uncultured Taibaiella sp. | reverse complement strand
GAAACCTGATCAAAGCAGAAAAGGTGATCAGGGAAAAAGAATAGCTTTATTGGTCCCAAATTCGTCCCAAATTCTAAATAGAAACCCCCATAGCTGTAAGGTTATGGGGGTTTTCTATTTGATCTTTCGTGCCCAGGACTGGATTCGAACCAGCACATCCTTGCGAACGCTGCGACCTGAACACAGTGCGTCTACCAATTTCGCCACCTGGGCATCCAGGTTTTTTAAGAGGGCAAAGGTAGTATTTTTTCTTAAAATCCAAACAAGTATTCCCATGGGAAATTTAAAAGCATTTGCCCCTCCCCTGATAAATAAATTTTACCACTTATCTTTGCTTCATGCAGTTTAAGGATATAATAGGTCAGAGGGCAACAATAGATGGATTGTGCAATTTGTGGCAATCCGGGAAATTGCCTCATGCCTTGTTGCTGGTGGGCAGGGAAGGTGGGGGAGGGCTGCCGCTTGCTTTAGCCCTGGTGCAATACATTGTATGCGAAAACAAGCAGGGCACAGATTCCTGCGGTGTGTGTCCTGCTTGTGGTAAGATAGAAAAGTTAGCCCACCCGGATGTGCATTTCAGCTTTCCCACCATTCCTCCGAAGCCGGGATCGAAGGCATCGAGCAAGGCCTTTCTTAATGAATTCAGAGCTTTTGTAAAACAAACACCTTATGCTTCCACTTTCGATTGGTTGCAATACATCAATGCAGAGAATAAGCAGGGCAATATAACTGCGGAGGAATGCAGGGAGATGATCGATAATCTGAACCTTACTTCTTTTGAAGGGGGATATAAAATACAGATCGTCTGGCGCCCGGAATATTTAGGTAAGGAGGGTAATATTTTGTTGAAATTAATAGAAGAGCCCCCGAACCACAGCCTTATTATTATGGTGGCGGAACAGGTAAATGAAATATTGCCGACCATATGTTCCCGGACACAGCAGGTACGGTTAGCCCCTTTGACAACAACAGAAATAGCGGAAGCACTAATACGTAACGGAAAGGCTGACGGTCGAAAGGCTGCGCAGGTGGCCCAACTGGCAGAAGGCAGTTATGCGCAGGCGCTGCAGCTCCTGCAGTATGTAAGCAATGATCTGTTGCAGCTTCTAAGGGAGTGGTTTAATGGCGTGTTTGCCAATAATGGGTTGATGCTGAACAAATGGGTTGAAGATATGGCGAAGACGGGCCGGGAACAACAGAAGAATTTCCTGGTGTTTACGCAGCAGTTGTTAGCCCATGCCATGCGTATAAGCCTGATCCCTGGGTATACGCCTCCTTTGCCTGAGGATGAAATTAACTTTGCGGTTAAACTGGCCCAGCGTCAATTTCAGCCGGAAGTATTTAAGCAAATGGATGACGCCATTAACAAGACGATCTATCATATTGAACGTAATGCACATTCCAAGGTACAATTACTTTATTTATCCATTCAGCTGCAATACCTGATCCAGGGTAAATCGTTAAAAGCAATGGTTTGATCGGGCTTTAAGATAAGAACAGAATATTTTTTTCTTTTTTTTACCAGGATAAGGCTTTCATATCTTTGAAGAAGGCGGTTTCCTGGTGGCCAATATCATGTAATAAAGCGCTGAGCTCTTTAAAAGACAGGAGATCGCTATTCCTGGTTTTGCAGATACGGGCGGCGCTGTAGGCAAAGTGCCGCCATTGGTCTCCGATCAATGTATAGCGCTCGGAGAGTTGATGCAATGCTTCATGATTCATATAACGGGCCGCTTCCTGGAGGAACGCAGCATAGAGAAAACGAAAACCGCCACCTCCGGTGCCGATTTCTTCCTGCATCCTGATGATGTTGCCCAGGTATAAGGTACATTGACGGGGACTGAGTTTTTGTGGGTACTTTTCTATTCTTCGGGCCAGTAAATGAATGGCCTTGGTGCCTGCATAATTCAGAGGGGGAGACAGCATGAAGAAGCAAGTCTGTTTGATCCCGTTTTTAATTCCTTGTTTAAGATCTATTTGCCCGGGAGTCGTTTTGATATAATACATTTTCCCTCTTGGCTCAGGCATTCCCTTTGCAAAACGTGCCCGTAGCAGGTCGGCCTCACTGATTAACGATGTCTCCTCCAATATAGGATCACTGACCAGGTATTGCCCGTTTTCTTTACCATAAATGATAAGATTATGAGCATTAAAATGAAAACGGAAGGCCTCCGGCAGGTAATTTAAGTAATATACACCGGCTTGAAGGCCTACGGGTGTTCCTGTGGCCAATACCTTATCCAGGGTTTCAGTTGCCTTTGTCTCTGAACGGAAAGAGTGTCGTTCGATTTTTATGCCTAATCGCTGTGTGACTCTTTTAAATATATAGCCGGGCCATATGCGGAAAGTAGTGCCGGGTATTCCTCCGACTTTTAAAAAGGGGAAATGTCCG
>CAZFKK010000481.1:0-2401 GCA_964519735.1 uncultured Taibaiella sp. | reverse complement strand
CACCTGCAGGATTCCTATTACGGCGATATGTCTTACCAGGCCAGGCAGCAGGTGGCCTTCGGCCAATTGTACTGGGACAAAACAATACACCGGCATAACCTGCTTGCCGGAGCCTCCTTCCGCTATACCTTCTATGATGACAATACACCGGGAACAGCAACCCTGGAAGATCAAAACAGTCCAATGCATACCCCACTGCCCGGCCTCTTCATCCAGGATGAATGGAGTCTCAGCAAAATACATAAACTGCTGCTGGGTTACCGTTTTGATTACGACCGGAACCATGGCCCGATTCATTCTCCCAGGGTAGCTTATAAATGGTCGCCTGACAACAGGCATACCTTCAGGGCCAGCTTCGGAACCGGCTTCCGGGTAGTCAACCTGTTTACAGAGGATCACGCCGCCCTTACCGGCTCACGGAAGGTAGAGCTCACGGAAGCCCTAAAACCGGAAAAGTCCTACAACGGCAACCTCAATTATGTCTTACAGATACCCTTAGGCAACCAGGTCCTTAACCTGGATGCTACCGGATTTTATAGTTATTTCACTAATAAAATAATTGGAGATTACGACCAGGATCCGGATAAAATAATCTACAGTAATCTTAGTGGCTATGCTTTATCTCAAGGCATTTCTGTCAATGCAAGAATGAGTTTCCCTATTCCGCTCCAGGTGATGCTTGGCGCTACCTATATGGATGTTTACCAGGTGCAGGATGAAGATGGCAATGGCAGCTTTACCCGCCGCCGGCAAATGTTTGCGCCCCGTTGGTCCGGGAACTTCTCGGTAAGTTATACCTTTCCTAAAAACTTCAGCGCTGACTTTACCGGTCAATGGAATGGTCCGATGCGCCTGCCGGTTCAGCCCAACGACTACCGTCCGGAATATTCACCCTGGTTTTGTATTGCCAACGTACAAGTGACTAAAAAATTCAGGAAAGGTTTTGAGATCTATGCCGGTGTCAAAAACCTGTTGAATTTCATTCCTAAAGAGGTGTACATGCGCACCTGGGATCCTTTTGACAAGCACGTCAACGACCCGGTGAATAACCCGAACGCGTACACCTTTGATACGGAATATAACTATGCTCCTTTACAGGGCACCAGGGGTTTTATGGGCATGAGGTATAACCTGTTTCAATAGGAATGCTTATCGCAACAAAGTGACATTTCCGGTATAATGCTCTTCTTTACTATTCTTAAATACTATATACACACTATACACATAGACACCAGGAGGCTTAATGCCCCCATTAAGATTACCATCCCAGCCACGCCCTTCCGGGTTTGCCGTTTCAAACACCCTCTGCCCCCAGCGATCAAAAATCTGCATCCTGAATTGAGCTATATTGCCGCTCAGCAATTGCCGGGGAAAGAAATAATCATTCTGTCCATCACCATTGGGCGTAAAGGCATTGGGAATGTCTATATAACAATCCTTCTTGACGTTAACCGCCTCGGTATGGCTACATCCCCATTCATTAATTAAGGTAAGGCTATACCTGCCATGATGGGTGATGCTGATACTTGACGTAGTATCGCCGGTACTCCATTTCCAGGTATAACTGCCAAGGTCATTAACCGACCGATTTTTAAGCTGCAGCGCTTGACTATAAGGGCATAAAGGTTGGTCAGCGCCCAAGTCAATCTTAGGCAGGGGAATTACAATTACGGTATCCTTAAAGGAAAGGTCCGGACAAATGCGAAAAGATGCTTTAAGTCCCACGAGCATCGTGCCTGATACTTCATAAGCATGCTCTATATTTTCATGCCCAGTATGCAACCAGGTACCGTCGCCGAGATTCCAGGACAATTGCTGCGCCGAGGTATCTACCTGGGGCATCATCGTTATTTTCATACCGGTACATACAAAAGAGGGCTCCTTCAGAAAAGAAAGATGCTCCACCGGTGCATCTACCGTAATATTCAGATAAGCGGTATCCAGGCAGGCCCCATCAATATCCCCTGAAAGTATCACCCGATAATTACCGGCTTTGCTGTAGGTATGTTTCGGAGCCCATAAAAGAGAGGTATCCTCATCGCCGAAAGACCATTGAAATGAAGTAAAAAATGCCGATGAAGTGTTCCTGAATATCACTACATCTTTTCCACAAATAAGGGTATCCGCCGTAAAAGAAACTTCGCCCTCTTTTTCGGGATAAGTAACCCTAAAAGTATCAGAATAATCCTGACACAAATCCTCAATGGTATAATTCACCCAATAAACGCCGGACTTATTGGTAAGGTACCTTGGGCCGATGTTGTTGTCATTCCATTGATAACCTTCACCCAGCGATGTGGTGGCTTCAAGGATAATGGTATCCGTGCTGCAGCGGCCCTTCTTGTTTTGGGTACTATAATATTTTCTGTTAGTATAGGGAGCTACGGTAAAGGTATCTACG
>CAZFKK010000480.1:0-2403 GCA_964519735.1 uncultured Taibaiella sp. | reverse complement strand
TATTCCCATCTTTAGAAAGTGATAAAACACCTAATCTTTTTTGACCGGCTGGCGGCACATCATGAAAAGGCCCCGGTTCCTATACGAACGGATGGACAAGTAAAGGGATAATGGAAAGATTTATTATGGTTTTAATGACCTGGCCTTAAGCCAGGAAGCAGTGCAGGAGGGCTTTGTAGCCGTTTTCTTGTTTAGGGAATAAGCTACACTTTACAGGTGTTGCGCCAACAAATGAAGGGGGCTGTTTACAGATGCGGATCTTCATCGCGCGTATTATAAGGTATAATTACTTAAAAATTAAGTGAAAAAACACTATATTTTTCACTAAAAAGCCCTTCTGCCGGAGTGATCTGGTCCGCTGGCGTAGTGATTGACTCCTGCGGCAACCTTTAGCAAGATATACCTGCCTATCATCGTGTCATCCTCATCCGGGGACAGCTGCAATAGAAGAGAGCCAACACAACGCCGGTTGTCCGGGACACAGCCTTAACTTTAAAGCAGGTGAAGCCATCCGTCATCACCTTATGGAGGAACGGTTATGCCTCAGCGCTGTCCTGCAAACCATTGCCGCTGTCCCGGGATGGGTTGGCGCTGCCCGGACAGATCTTGTCCCGAAGGGATGAGCTTTTCCCATGCTCTTCTTAAGGCCGGGACAGGCCGGGTATAAAGTACAGCTGTTCATAGCCCGGCCCCACCTGCCCGGCGATGCGTTATTCCCGGACGGGGATAACGTAATCATGGATGGATAGGTGTTATCCCAGGAGGATACAACGCCTTCCCGCCCCTCAACAGGGCATCGCCGTCCCTTACTGCAGCCTGTCCGTCCCAGCCGGGGTGGCTATGTCCGGCTATGCGGTAAAGCCGGGGTAGCCGGAGTTGGCTATGCGCTGCCAGGCTATATAACCGTCCCCCTGTAACTTCTGTAGGTATAGGTACACGCCATGGCCGGTTGACTATACCCTGTTGCTATGCGACGATAAACCACATCCGGAAGCCATGACGTGTAGCGGGACGGCGACAATATAAACTACCCCGGCACCCACTGCATTTACCCCGGCACTGACCTGGTTTTGTCCGGCAAAACAGCCCCTGAATACTCCTTAAAATCGCTTTTATTCCCCCGGCCACTTACCAATAATCAGAGAGGAATTGGTGCCACCAAAGCCAAAAGAGTTAGAAAGAAACTTGCTAAACCCCCGCTGTAATGTTTCAGGCAGGATATTGATCTTTGCCGAATGTTCGTCCGGGCATTCAAAATTGATATTGGGTGCCATAAACCCATTTTGCATCATTAATAAGGAATAGACCACCTCACTGGCTCCTGCCATCCAGCACTCATGGCCGGTCATTGATTTGGTAGAGCTGACAGGTATTTTACCGCCAAAAACTTCATAGATGGCTTCTGCCTCGCTGCCATCTCCCGCGGGAGTAGAGGTTGCATGTGCATTTACATACTCCACCGCATCAGCGTTTATGCCGGCATCCCTTAAAGCCTTGTTGATGGACCGTACCTGGCCATCTACACTGGGATTGGAAATGTGATCTCCATTAGAAGAAAACCCATAACCTAATACTTCTGCCAGTATTTTTGCGCCTCGGGCTTGTGCAGATTCCAGGCTTTCCAGGATAACGGTAGCTGCACCCCCTCCCGGCACCAGGCCATCACGATCTTTGTCAAAAGGCCTGCTGGCCTTAGTCGGGGCCTCCTCCCGGGTGGAGAAGGTAGCCAATGCATCAAAGTTGGGCATAGAATAGTCATTGACTTCCTGAGCCCCACCACAAATGACGCGATCCTGAAGCCCGTTTTTTATAAACAGGTAGCCCAGGCCGATCGCATGCGATCCGCTGGCACAGGCCGCACTAATACTGAAATTAATACCTCTTAGCTTAAAGATAGTAGCCAGGTTCATCGTAACAGTGGAATTGAGCACCTGGAAAACGGAGCCGGAACCAATCATCATGGCGTCTTTTTTGTCACGTAATACATCCATTCCCTCAATAACAGGCTTGGCGCAGCTATCATTACCATAAACGATCCCCGTTTCATAATTGTGGAAAAAGTCAATATCCATTTTCGCTTGTTGTAACGCTTCTATAGTAGCCATATAGGCAAATTCTGCCTGTTCAGGCATCATAATCCGAGAGCGACGGTCCAGGAGGGTTTTTAAGTTAGGGCGTTCTACATAGCCTGTTAGTGCTGACCGGTAACCCATCGCTTTGCGTTCAGGCCGGAAAATAATTCCGGAGCGGCCCTGGAACAAAGATTGGGTTACTGCAGCCTGGTTAGTGCCCAGGGAAGAATAAATGCCCATTCCGGTAATAACTACTCTACTCATTGTCTGTATTGAATACTACGTTTAGATAATTTAATATAAATGTTTATTTATTCGTACCTTAAGGCTA
>CAZFKK010000479.1:0-2408 GCA_964519735.1 uncultured Taibaiella sp. | reverse complement strand
TTTTATGGCGCTGGTGCAAGAGCGTATTGTTGCCCCTACGATCCGGGGACTTAAAGAAGAAGGCATAGTCTATAAAGGATTTATCTTTTTCGGTTTAATTAATGTAGCAGGCGAACCTTTTGTTATTGAATACAATTGCAGGATGGGTGATCCGGAAACAGAAGTGGTCCTACCCCGGTTGGAAAATGACCTGGTGGATTTATTGGTGAAGATGGATGCCGGGAAGCTGGATGGGGTAACTATTAAACATAGCCCTCTCGCAGCGTGTACCGTGATGCTGGTCGCCCAGGGATATCCCGGTGCTTATGAAAAGGGCAAGGTGATGACCGGTTGGGATGCTGTGGACAACAGCTATCTCTTTCATGCCGGTACCCTGCAACTGCAGGAAGATGTGGTAACGAATGGCGGCCGGGTCCTGGCCATTACCTCTATGGGAGATAGCCTGGGGGAAGCGCTGGACCAGTCTTATGAAAATGCCAGGAAGATCAGGTTTGAAGGCAAGAACTTCAGACATGATATTGGTTACGAATTTATTTAATTAAAATCCGGGAGTTCCGGATACCCTGTATTATGATAGCGATTGATAATGCCCTGATCAGTGATGATGTTGTAGAAAAGCATTTTGTGTGCGACCTGGTCAAATGCAAAGGGGGCTGTTGTGTAGATGGAGACACCGGTGCCCCCATTACGCAGGAGGAGGCCAATATTATTGAAGACTTGTACCCGCAGCTTAAAGATCTTTTATCCGACAATGCGATTGCCTTGATCGAGGACGAAGGTACGCATACTTTCGATGAGGAATATGGTCTGGTAACGCCCACTTTAAACGGAGGTATCTGTGTGTACGGCTATTTTGATGAGCAGGGGGTGGTCAAGTGTGCTATTGAGAAACGGTATAATGAAGGAGTTATTGATTTTAAGAAACCGATAAGCTGCCATCTCTTTCCTATTCGTATTACGGAATATGATACCTATGATGCTGTCAATTATGAGCCCAGACCTACCTTGTGCAAGCCTGCCTGCAAATTAGGAAAGTCTTTACAGGTTCCTGTATATCAATTTCTGAAAGAGCCTTTGATCCGTAAATACGGTGAAGAATTTTACAAGGCCCTGGATGCCACTGCCCGGGAGCACTTTAATGGAGCGTAACCGGGGTTTATTCTCTTTTCCTTTTTGCTTAAGATGATACCTAAAGTCAATTTAAGGCTTGATTTTTGTAGATTGTTGTAAACTCTTAATATTTATTACTATGACGTTTCTTAATAAAATTAGTGGTGGTTTTATCCCCCTGCTGGCTGCTGCGTTCCTGACTCAGAGTATTCCTGTACACGCTCAATCTGCTACAAGCAAGATGTCCCGTGAATCTAAAGTACATATCGGCCTTGGTTTGGGTATGGATTTTGGCGGTATGGGGATAAAGGTGGAATACCTTCCGGTCCGGTATGTAGGTGTTTTTGGAGGGCTGGGTTATAACTTCTCTGCTTTGGGCTTTAATGGCGGCGTTCATTTACGCCCCTTACCGGACAAGAAAATACAGCCTCTTGTATTGGTTATGTATGGCTATAATGGGGTGATTAATATTCAAGGCTCAAACAACCAGTTGGCTGCTGCCGGTCTCGAAGGGGTCAACAAGACATATTATGGCTTCACTGCCGGTATTGCGGGGGAGTTAAAGGTAGGCCGTAAAGGCAACCGCTTATACCTCGGTGTATTGCATCCTTTCCGTAATGAAACTTTTCAACAAAATTATGACAAGGTACGCAACAGTAACCAGGTTACTGTAAAACAAGAGCTGTTACCCGTTACCTTTAGTTTTGGCTTTAATTGGGCGATGTAAAGGTTCCTTTCTTGCTTTTGGTGATAGGTTATCCCTGGTCGTAGGTGCTCTACGATCTCCCTATGCTACAATCACGTGATTTTTAATGGAAATACAGGGAGAAAAAGTTAAAATGATACCTTAAATTTTATTTGAAGTAAAATAGTTCTTTTTGAATAATAAAATTGTGTATCTTTAAATAACAATTGCTTTACTCTATTATTCATTCATTAAAACCACTTACGTATGCAAAATTGGCTTAAAACTTTACTGGCGGGAGCTGCAGCCTGGAAATGGGGCGGCGGATGCTTAGGAACAATATTGGTTTTTGTACTGGTTTACTGGCTGTTGGGCAATGTCGGGGGGTGTTGATAGGCTCATTCTCTTTTTAAACGAAGCGGTTGTTGGCCCCCATTTGGAGCAACAACCGCTTCGTTTACTGGGGCATAAAGCCCTGTTATGCGGGAACAACACTAACCTTCGTGGGGTCAATATGTGCATTGCGCATAGAAACATTACGGGCAACGGCGGTAGCCATATCCGTAAATGCTTTCTTTGCCAGGGGTTCATCATTCAATACCGCCGGTAATCC
>CAZFKK010000478.1:0-2408 GCA_964519735.1 uncultured Taibaiella sp. | reverse complement strand
GCCCCTGATCATCTCAGGCCCCGTGCCTAAGGGAGATGAGCAGCAATTTCATATCCTTAAACCCCGTATCGAAAAACTCCTGGAAGCCCAAAAACGCATTGTCAACCAGGCCCTTACTGAAGCGAAAAAACTCATTGCAGACGGCAAAACGGACAAAGATACCGGCGGCCTGAAATTGTACAGAGCCTATAGAGGCTTACCTAAAAACTCTGCAATTATCAAATTTCTGAGCGAGGAGGGTAACAAACAGATTCTGCAAAAAGCGGAAAATTACTATATCGGCGAACAGCAACGCCATATGCCTAAAGTCAATGAAGAACTGTATTTCACGATCGACGAGAAGCAAAACAGTGTAGATCTGACGGAGAAAGGCATTACCTTGATTACCGGCGCCGGAGAAGATCCCAATTTCTTTATCCTGCCGGATATCGGTACTGAACTGGCTGTCCTGGAAAAAACAGAAGGCACACCAGAAGAAAAACTGCAACGCAAAGATGCCATTTTACAGGAGTATGCGGCAAAAGCCGATCGCATTCATTCCGTACAGCAATTGCTGAAAGCCTACACCCTTTTCGAAAAAGATGATGAGTATGTGGTCATGGAAGGAAAGGTAAAAATTGTGGATGAGCAGACCGGCCGTATTATGGAAGGCCGCCGCTATAGCGACGGCTTACACCAGGCTATAGAAGCTAAGGAGAATGTAACCGTGGAAGCAGCTACCCAAACCTTTGCTACGGTTACCCTCCAGAATTACTTCCGGATGTACCACAAGCTTGCCGGTATGACCGGTACTGCGGAAACAGAGGCCGGTGAATTCTGGTCTATCTATAAATTGGACGTGGTCACCATCCCTACCAATGTAGCGATCTCCCGCAACGACCGCCAGGACCTGGTGTATAAAACCAAGCGGGAAAAGTACAAAGCGGTCATTGATGAAATTGAAGCATTAAGCTCTGTAGGCCGCCCGGTACTGGTAGGTACCACTTCCGTAGAAGTATCCGAGTTATTGGGCAGGATGCTGCAACAAAAGAAAATAGCACATAATGTTTTGAATGCCAAGCAACATGCACGTGAAGCACAAGTGGTCGCTGAAGCAGGTCTGGCAGGGGCGGTAACCATCGCGACCAATATGGCCGGACGGGGTACGGATATTAAACTGGGGGCAGGCGTCAAAGAAGCCGGAGGCCTGGCCATCATCGGTACAGAAAGGCATGAAAGCCGTCGTGTAGACAGGCAGTTGCGCGGCCGGGCCGGACGCCAGGGAGATCCGGGTTCTTCCCAGTTTTTTGTTTCCCTGGAAGATGACCTGATGCGCCTCTTCGGCTCTGAGCGCATCGCCGCCATGATGGACAAGATGGGACATAAAGAGGGAGATGTGCTGCAGCACAGCATGATCACCCGCTCTATTGAACGGGCTCAGAAAAAGGTTGAAGAAAACAACTTTGGCATCCGTAAGCGACTTTTAGAATATGACGATGTCATGAATGCACAACGTGATGTTATTTACAAGCGACGCCGTCATGCCCTGTTCGGGGATCGCCTGACCATTGACCTGGACAATGCCTTGTACGATGTATGTACTGATCTGGCTAATCAATACAACGATGACCTTGAGACGTTCAAACTGGAAGTAGTCAAACACCTGGCCATCGAACCGGAACTTACAGATGCAGAGCTTAAGGATGTTCAAAAGACCGCAGATGCCCTTTATCACCAGGCTAAGGACTTCTACAACCGTAAGATGGAAAGCCTCCGGGAAAACATGCTTCCTCAATTACAGCAGATACAGCAGCAGCAAGGCGACCGCATTGAGAATATTGTGATTCCCTTTACTGATGGCATTAAAGGATTACAGTTATATGTCAACCTGAAAGCAGCAGTAGAAAAAGAAGCGCGTCCGGTGGTGGAGACCCTGGAAAAGAATATTACCCTGGCGATGATCGATGAATCCTGGAAAGACCACTTACGGGCTATGGATGATTTACGCCACTCGGTACAAATGGCCTCTTATGAACAAAAAGATCCTTTATTGATCTATAAGTTTGAAGCATTTGAATTGTTCAAGAAAATATTGCTGGAAACCAATCAAAACATCATATCCTTCCTCTATCGTGCCGGCATTCCTATACAGGAAGCGCCGCCACAGGCAGCACAAATGCCGCCGCAGCGTACAGATATGAGCAGGATGAGGGACAATAAGGCGCAGATTGACGCCGCCGGAGAAGACTATGCAGCAGATGAGAACGATTATTACCAGGAACCCGGTGCGGCACCTGCAGTAAAGCGTCAGCCGTTACACACCGAGCCCAAAATAGGCCGGAATGATCCTTGTCCTTGTGGCAGCGGCAAAAAATACAAATCCTGCCATGGGAGATAGGTAAACTATTATTTTACAGGGTATCAAAAAA
>CAZFKK010000477.1:0-2413 GCA_964519735.1 uncultured Taibaiella sp. | reverse complement strand
AACATTTTTCTGCCAAGAAAAATGTTTACCTCCTATGCTTTTATTCCCGAAAGCTATAGATTGAATATACTGATACCAGGCAGGTCTTCTGACTTGTTTACTTTCTTTTCAATAAGCCTTCCCATAATAATACAGTGGCATGAAGTACTGAAAAGTCAAATGATTACTGGACTTTGTCCGCGGACAAGAAGCAATAACTATTTGAAAATAAACTTACAGCAGCGGGTACTGTTCCGGAATTACACCGGATTCCCTTTTATTCACATTATATTATGAATACCTGTATGGCTGCAAAGGTAATAAAAATTAAAATCAATGGTTGAGTAAAATAATATGCCGAAATTTGTGGTTTGTCCTTTTCCTAAATAATGCCTGGTATAAAAATGAAATTTTCTGTCGGAGATATTGTGCTTTTAAAACATACCGGGGAAGAAGGTAGGGTGGTGGGATATATCAATGAGGAAATGGTGGAAATAGAAGTGGCAGGGACTCATTTCCCCGTATTTTTAGATGAAGTGGACCATCCTTATCTTAATTGGTTTAGGGAAAAATCCAATAAAAAGCAGGAAAAGGAACCTAAGCGGATAGAAGACCTGGTTCCGGAGCCTAAAAGTTGGTTGCCGGGCGGACCACCCGGTTTTTACCTGGCTTTCCTGCCGGTATTCCGTTTTGATGAATTTGAAGATGTGGTTGATAAATTGAAAACTTATTTTATCAATCAAACGGCTTATGAGCTGCAGCTGCATTATGAATATGCCCCGGGGGAAACCACTTCATTTGCCCATAAAACAGTGATCCGGCCGTTTGCTCATTTTTACCTGCATGATATCCCATTTGAGCAGATGCATGATCATCCCCGTTTTTCCTGTGTGCTGACGCAATCGATGAACCTGCAAAAAGCGACTTCCCTGAATCATACTTTGCGCATTAAGTCTAAAAAGTTATTCCAATATATCAGCATGCTTCAGCAGCAAAACCTTGCCATGTTTCATGTCCCTGTGGGTAACGACTTTCCTGATAAGGAGGAGGAATGGACTCAGGATAAGAAGAAAGTATCCAGGCAGGTGCTCTTAAAACCGGCAACATCGTTCCGGCAGCCTGCTCCGAAAAGGATACAGGAAATTGATCTGCATATTGAAAAATTGGTCAGCCATACCAGGGGAATGAGCAACTTTGAGATGTTGCAGGTACAGTTAGCCGCTTTTGAAGAGGCGCTGGACAGGGCAATACAGGCACAGCAACAATCATTTGTTGTGATTCATGGCGTGGGTAAAGGCCGGCTGAAGGAAGAGATACACGGGTTGCTAAAAGCTTCTATGCATGTTGATTTCTATATGAACGAATGGAATCCCAGGTATGGCTATGGTGCTACCGAGATTTTTTTAAGAAGCTGATCCGGGAGGATCAGCTGATCTTGTAACACGAAATTCCGGTAATGCTGGCACACGCGGGGAAGCGGGTGCCAGCCTGTTTTATATGATGGTAGATTGTCCCAAGGTCCTGTTGTTGTTATGGTAAGCGGATATTTTTGGATGAAGAATGTAATCTGCGATCAGGGACCCGATGACCGAGGTAGGGTAACTTTTAGAGGCCTGCAGGTCCTGGCTTACGTAACCGTTTTGTATGGACCACTGTACCGCATGCCTCAGGGCAACAGCTTCTTCCTTCAGGTTAAAATGGTCCAGCATTAAGGCGGCCGATAAAATGGATCCTACCGGGTTGGCTATATCCGCTCCTGCAGCTTGAGGATAAGACCCGTGAATAGGTTCGAACAGGGCAGTAGCAGTGCCTATGGAGGCTGAGGGTAACAGTCCTAGTGATCCGCTTAATATACTTGCTTCATCACTAAGGATATCTCCGAACATGTTTTCCGTAAGGAGGATATCAAATTGCTGCGGATGCAACATCAGTTGCATGGCGGCGTTGTCCACATACATATAGTCAACTTCGATGTCTTCGTATTCCCGGGCTACTTCCTGCACCACGCTGCGCCACAGGCGGGAGGTAGCCAGGACATTAGCTTTATCCACCAGGGTGAGTTTTTTTCTTCTCTGACGGGCATATTGAAATGCGGGATGGGCAATGCGCAGGATCTCCGCTTTTGTATAGCTGCAGGTATCGGAAGCCCGGGTGTTCCGGGCATTTGTTTCTTTAGTGCCAAAGTAGATGCCACCGGTCAGCTCCCGGAAAATAATAAAGTCAATATCCCGGAGCCGTTCTTTTTTTATGGGGGATAAATGGGCTAATTCCGCATCAACCCGGACCGGCCTGATATTGGCATACAGTCCCAGGGATTTCCGTAATTGAAGCAATCCCTGCTCCGGTCTGATGGCTGCCGACGGATCATGGTCATATTTAGGATGGCCGATCGCACCCAGAAGTACGGCATCGGTTTGGAGACAGGATTGAAGGG
>CAZFKK010000476.1:0-2434 GCA_964519735.1 uncultured Taibaiella sp. | reverse complement strand
AGGTGGAAAAAGTAGTAGTAAGGCATTAATCATTATAACTTCTATTTAAAAAGCGTCCCTTAACTTTAAAAGCAGGGACGCTTTTTTTTGCCTGAATTATTGGATCAATAGGATTTTTCCCTTTTTAGGATATTTTTAGGTGTTCCGTATCTGGTGATATTGTTGATAATATCCTGCTGAGACACAACTGTTCTTATCGGACCAGGTCATTCTCCAGTTCTAGTAAGCGGGTCTCTGCAGCTTTGACAGCATACCTGGCATCGCCCAGCCGGGTTAAGGCACTGACATAACTGTTTTCGGCCTCCCTCAATTCTAAGGTATTCGACACCCCTACCCGGAACCGGGCCTGCTGTATCATCACATTCTCCTTGGCATATTCAATGTTTTCCTGTTCTAACTGGTAGGTTTTTCTTGCATTATCATAGTTTTGCCAGGCTGTACGGTAGCGTGCAGCCAGTTGAATACTGAGTCGTTCTACCATCAGGTCCATCCTGAAAACTTCCTGCCGGGCCACCTTTTTCTGACGCTGAAGGTTAAAGCCGTCGAATAAAGGAATCTGTATATTCAGGCCGGCCTGGGGGCCCAGGGTCCGGTTAAACAAAGAAAATCCGGAGGCACTCTGGTTGCGGTTATAAACATAAGCAGCAGCAAGGTCAACCTGAGGCAGTTGAGCACCTTGCAGCAACTGCACTTCATAGCCTGCCAGCCGGTACTGTTGCCGGGCTAACTGTAGGGCATAGTTGGAGGGCAACCATTGTTGCTGCTCATGAAATACCAATTGGGTATTCAGGGGAATACTGTCCTGCACCTCATAATCTGAAAATTGATTGCGGCCCAGCGTGATCATCAGGCTGTCTTTTGCCTGGCGGAGCATAGCCTCAAAAGTCCATTTCTGAGATTGAGCGGCATTATAATCTACTTTTGCTTGTAAAAAATCTGTTTTTGCCGAGGTGCCTACCTCAAACTTTTTACCGGCGAGGTCCATCCTTACCCTGGCCAGGGATAAAGCCGTATCCGTCGCCACCAATTGTTGTTTTTGCCGGACTACTGAAGCATACACTACAATAACTTCTGCGATGGTGGTTTGTATTTGTTGCTTTAAAGCTATAGATCCGGTTTGTTCCAGTTCCTGTAACCGCCTTTTATTAATAAACATGCGCATGCCGTCAAATAAAGTCCAGTTGAGCTGAACAGCACCATTGAGCCCCATACTGGACGCATTCTTCCGGTCCTGAACATCACCCGTAGCAAATTCGATGTGGCTATCCATCGTACTTCCGGTCAGTCCTCCTCCGGCGGATACACTGGGTAATGCTCCGGCATTCCCTAACGTATTATTCAACCTGGCCTGCTCCAGGTCTACTGCGGCAAGGCGTATATCATAGTTATTGTCAAGGGCCATTTCTATGGCTTCCTGAAGGCTAAGCATGGTTATGGTTTCCTGTGCCCGAACCAGGAGGGTGCATCCTGTATAAACCAGTATAAGGATAATCTTTCTATACATAAAAATCATATTAATCCTGTTGAACACACGGTGCTCCCGGGCGTCTCAGGGTACCTGCTATTTTTAATCATTTAATTTCTCACTGGCGGTAACTTCCTGAACTTTTCTGCGGGACAGGAAGGTGTACATTACCGGAACCACAAATAAGGATAGTATCAATGAAAACATAACACCGCCAACAATGACTATTCCTAAAGGGATACGGCTGGTACTGGCCGCTCCAAGCGACAATGCCAGGGGTAATGCTCCTCCCGCCATAGCAAGGCTGGTCATCAAAATAGGGCGTAATCTCATTTTGGCTGCCCGGACCACTGCTTCTCTTTTAGTGGTTCCGGTAGCGCGGATATGATTAGCATATTCCACAATCAGGATACCATTTTTGGTGACCAGTCCAATCAGCATAATCATGCCGATCTGTGAAAAAATATTCATGGTCTGCCCGAAAAGCCATAAAGCGATTACGGCCCCTGCTATAGCCAGGGGAACCGTGAGCATTATAATTAACGGGTCCATAAAACTTTCAAACTGTGCCGCAAGTACCAGGTAGATCAATACTAATGCCAAGACAAATGCAAACAAGGTATTGGAAGAGCTCTCTGCGTAATCTTTGGAAGCGCCGGCGAGTCCCGAAGAAAAAGTTTCATCCATCACTTTTTCCTGCTGCAATTTCTGGTAAATGTCCTGCATGGCCTTAATGCCGTCGCCCAAAGTATAACCCGGTGCGGGGTTGGCAGAAATGGTGGCAGACTTATACCTGTTATAATGATATATCTGGGAAGGGCTGATGCTTTCTTCTATATTGATGACATTATCCATGGAGATCATCTCCCCGGAGGCGGTACGTACATAATAATATTTCAAATTGAACGGCTCATCCCGGTTGTTACGGGCTACCTGTCCGACAATCAGGTATTGTTTTCCATTCATGGT
>CAZFKK010000475.1:0-2442 GCA_964519735.1 uncultured Taibaiella sp. | reverse complement strand
TGAGCTTTGGTATAGGTCGCATTGAAGCTGATATGAGGTAAAAAATAGGACTTTGCCTCCTTTAGCGCATATAGGGCCTGATTCAAGTCGATCTGTTGTTGTTTCAGCCCTTCATTATTATCAAATGCGTCCCTGATATACTGATCAAGAATACTATTTTGGCCATAGGAAATCTGGAAGACAGTCAGTAATGAGCACAACAGGAAGGTTCTTTTCATAAACCATGTATTTTTAATAAACGACGTTTAGTTAACGGGCAAAGAAAATTTGTTATCACCTGTTTTAAGATCATTTTAATTTGATGATCCGGATAAATTCTTTAATGGTTTTTTGAATAAACGGCTCTACGGCTTCTTCTGGAAGGTTCAATATTTTGAGCCGGCAGGAAAGATACAGGGAAACTAACCCATGCCCGACAGACCATATAGTGATGGTCGCTGTAGTAGCATCACTATACCTTAGAAGGGACTTTTCTATACATTCTGACACGCATTTTCCGAAAAAGGAAAAGCAGTTTTGAGCATTGCTCCATATTTCATGTTCGCCTACAGCATTCATAGGGGATTTCATAACAAACATCAGTGCATAGAGGTCAAGATTGGACAGGGCGAAACGAATATACGCTTCGCAGCATTGCTCCAGTCTCTTCATTGGGCTTTTGCTTACTGCAGCTGTTTCGAAGGCGGTGTACAATAGTTGGAAGGCCTCGCCCTGCACATCATACAGCAGCTCATCCTTATCTTTATAATAAAGGTAGATAGTGGCAGGACTATATTCAATCTTTTGTGCCAGTTTCCGGATTGAAGTGCTTTCATAGCCTTCTTCCATGAACATTTGCATAGCAGCATGAATAATATTTTCCCTCATTTCCTGCTTCCCGCGTTCTTTTCTTTCTTTAATCCCCATAGTTAACAGTGCAAATTTAGTGAACACTGTTTATTTGAGCAATTTTTTTTGCCGGATGGAACAACAGGCAGAAGATTTTGCGTTCTTGAGCACACTTCGTCAAAAAGTGTACCTTTGCGCCGTTAAAGAAATTCTCATCATTTATAATTTGCCATTAAATATGTCCTTTCGTATTGAAAAAGACACCATGGGCGAGGTACAAGTGCCTATTGACGCTTACTATGGTGCACAAACTCAACGTTCTATAGATAATTTCAAGATAGCCCAGGATATCAATAAAATGCCGAAAGAGATTATCAGGGCTTTTGCTTACCTGAAAAAGGCAGCAGCGTTAACTAATGCTGATTTAGGGGTACTGCCCGTAGAAAAGTCGCAGCTAATCGCCCAAGTATGTGATGAAATACAGGAGGGTAAACTGGATCGGGAGTTTCCCTTGGTCGTTTGGCAAACCGGCTCGGGTACGCAATCCAATATGAATTGTAATGAAGTGATCGCTTACCGCGCACATGTGCTTCAGGGCGGGCAATTGACAGATAAAGAGAAATTTATACATCCCAATGATGATGTGAATAAGTCTCAATCCTCTAATGATACCTTCCCTACGGCAATGCATATAGCAGCATATAAAATGCTGATAGAAACAACAATACCGGGAATTGAACTACTGAGAGATACATTGGATGCTAAAGCCAAAGAATTTATGCATGTGGTTAAGATCGGGCGCACCCATTTCATGGATGCTACTCCATTGACCCTTGGACAGGAAATCAGTGGCTATGTCTCCCAGCTAAACCATGGGTTGAAAGCCATCCATAATACATTAGCCCATTTAAGTGAACTGGCTTTAGGAGGTACGGCGGTAGGTACAGGTATTAATACACCTAAAGGTTATGCGGAGGCAGTGGCGCAAAAAATTGCCGCCCTTACCGGGTTGCCTTTTGTAACGGCAGAAAATAAGTTTGAATCGTTGGCTGCTCATGATGCCATAGTGGAAGCGCATGGTGCGCTCAAGACAGTAGCGGTGAGCCTGATGAAGATTGCCAATGATATCAGGATGTTGAGCTCTGGCCCCCGCAGCGGTATAGGAGAATTGTTTATACCGGATAATGAGCCGGGATCTTCTATCATGCCCGGAAAAGTTAATCCTACTCAGTGTGAAGCACTTACTATGATTGCAGCACAGGTAATGGGCAATGATGTGGCCATTACTATCGGAGGGTCAAACGGACATTTTGAATTAAATGTATTCAAGCCCATGATGATTTACAATTTCCTGCACAGCGCCCGCCTGATCGGAGCAGGTTGTGTTTCTTTTAATAACAAATGTGCAACGGGCCTGGCGCCGATCAGGAAAAATATTGACGCCCATGTAAATAATTCCCTGATGCTGGTTACCGCGTTGAATACCAAAATCGGCTATTATAAGGCTGCTGAAATAGCTCAAACGGCACATAAGGAGGGTAAAACGTTGAAACAGACTGCTATTGATCTGGGTTATGTTACCGCCGAAGAGTTTGATCAATGGGTAATTCCGGC
>CAZFKK010000474.1:0-2450 GCA_964519735.1 uncultured Taibaiella sp. | reverse complement strand
CTCCAGGCTGCCCTGGTCCTACTCCCCGATGCTCTTGATGGCGTGGGTAAGACAAATTCATGGTCACAGGCTTCAAGGGTATCCATTGCTCCCGAAAGATTTGTGCTACTCGGCTTTAAAGGCCGGGATCTGGTTATCGAGGAGCTGGGCAACCTGGTACCCTACCCTTTACAGGTGGGCTTCGATCCCAATAATACAGAAGAAAACAATTTCGCACCAACAGATACCGGTGATCTTGACATTCCTGAAGAGTTGAAATGGGTGGTCGACTTTGAGGAGGCCGTCACAAAGGGTATGGGCTTCCGGATTAACCTGGACGAAACAACCAGTAGCGGCGTGGACCGGTTATTTGCTATCGGCGTAAAATTGAGTGCAGACGAAACGGAGCAAGGGGGACAGCAATTGTTGTCCGAATTATTGGATCATCATTATTACAGCGCTAAAGGCTTGAGTATTGTTCGCCAGGGCACCCCCACCAATAACTCAGACCAGGAAAGTGTTCCTGCTTCCGGTATCGACAATGCGGACCTTACTTTTGATCGTTACTTTAAACAAAAAACGGTTTTTACCACTTCGGCAGACTGGCAAAAGAAACAGGATGGACAATGGTTAAGTGAATGGCTGGGCCTGGAGCCAGATTATTTTCAAAAGGTATTGAATGCGGAAGGGTTGGACCAGGCCGATGCGTTAAATATGAACATGGCCTTATGGCCCGGGACGATAGGCTATGCGATGGACGCGATGATGAAGCCCGTATTCGGCGCTTCCACTGTTGATAGTACGCAGCAGTTTTTTACCCGTTTTGTATCCGGACGAGGTACGGTACCTGCCGTTCGCATAGGCAATCAACCTTACGGCATTCTCCCGGTAACAGCATTTGACCGGCAACTATGGATGTATCCCCAAAGGTCTGACGGAAATGAGCCTATGATCGATTTGCAGCTCAGTAAGCATAATATCGGGCAGCCTGGTTTTATACAAAGCCTTTACGAGCTATTGAAAAAAATAGAAGCGGACTGGCGCCGGTTAATGGTTCCGAAAGTAGCACATGTGAGTGCGGAACATCCATCCGGCGCGCACCAACAGTTGCTTGACGTTATCGGACTGCATCCGAACTCTGTCGAATTTCACAAACGGTACCTGCAAACGTTGGATATGTTGTACTCGTATGCTTCCTTCTTATTTCCTTATAACCAGGTGCAGCAGGGATTCGATAAGATGGAATATGGAAGGGTATATCAGTTGCTTACTGATCTTGGATATGACCCTTCCCTTAATAGGACTGAAGGAGAATTGCCCTTGCTCAGCAAATTATACGGGCTTGACGACAACTGGGAGCACAAGGTGATCATCGATACCCTGCCTTTATCCGAGACTACAGGAATCCGAAGTTATACCACTGACGATAAAAACTATATTACTGCATTACTGGCTAATGCATCTAAGTCGATGGATGCCCTGCGTAAAAATGAAGGATTATCAGAAACACCTACCGCTTTATTGTTTGCTTTTATCAAGTTTGCATTGGAGCAGGGATACTACGATACCGCTATACGCCTGCATGAAATGGCGGAGTTAGTCACAGCCCAACAATCTTTGTTGCTTCGTGCCGAGCAGCCTTACCTGCATATGAAACTAGATGGCGTGATGACAGAAAGCAGGTATGCTTTATTATACAAAAAGGAAAGTAAAATCTCCGCGACCAAAACCGTAGGTGACCATATTAGTGAGCTAATGATCAACCGACCGCAACTCCGGTTGGTCTCCCCCGGTCTGCTGGAGCAGGTAGATGCCTTGCGCCACCTCGAGTCGGTTTCTACTGCCCGGTTGGAACGGGCCTTTGTAGAACACCTGGATTGTTGCTCCTATAGGCTGGATGCCTGGGAGCAGGGGATCACCAAGCTACAACTAACCCATATGCGTCAGGTGCATCATGAAACCGGTGATGGACAAAATACAGCCCGGAAGGGGATTTACCTGGGCGCATTCGGCTGGCTCGAAAATGTAAAACCTGATAAAACGAAAATCTTAACCCCCAAAATACCGGAACAGGAGCTGTCAGAAGATTTTAAACTGTCCTATGTAACCGATCAGGCCAATGCCGGATTCATTCATGCCCCATCTGTGAACCAGGCGGTAACTGCGGCAGTGCTGCGGAATGCCTTTCTTTCCAATGGCAAAACAGCTAATAATAACGAATTGGCTGTGAATCTATCTTCTGAAAGAATCCGGCAGGCCCTTACGGTAATTGAGGGCATTCAAAACGGCCAGAGCTTGGCCGCACTACTGGGCTATAAGTTCGAACGCCAGTTACGGGATCAGGATCACCTTGTCAACAAAGGCATTGATACCTTTATATATGCTTTGAGAAAACTTTTCCCGCTCCAGGCAAACAGGATCCTGGATACCAGGATTGGAAATGATCCTTCTGTTGATCCGGATACTATTCC
>CAZFKK010000473.1:0-2461 GCA_964519735.1 uncultured Taibaiella sp. | reverse complement strand
CCGGGTAAGGGCCTGTTTGCTTCCGTAAAGTTCGCCGGATAATACCATTCAAAAACCGGGCAGGCGATTCAACTTTTTTTTCTTACCGGGAATTTGATTCATTTTCTGCAGCGGGGAAACTTCGGGGAGGTGTGGCCTCTTGTTTTTTCCGGCTTTTAACTAGTTTAGTCCCGATGTGGGCTACACCATAGCCCGCTGCACGTTGCGTTGGCGACAGGGCCTGATTTGCGGTCGGTGCCGGGACCTTCACCTTTATTCAGCCGGGCCGCCCGTGCCAGGTCCGGGCCGATTTCATTTAACCGCAATAATCTGATGCAACAACAAATAATCCACCTGTTGACCCAAATAGCAGACACCCTCCTGGACCTGAACCGGCGCATTGCTATCATTCAGCTCCAGGTCAAACCCGAGGAAGAAAAAACAGCTCCCCAAGAGGCGCTGGAGCGCCTGTACACCAAACAGGAAGTGATGGCCTACATGGACATCTCCTCATCTACCTATCATCGTTATAAGATCGAAGGAATCATCATCGCCAGTCGCATTGGCAAAAGGGATTTTGTAAAGCACTCTGCTTTACAGGCCGCGCTCCAGGAGAGTATCCGGAAAGGCAAGATCTAATGGCCGCTAATCCGCAAAGCAGGTCATGAAGAAAGGATCCATATAAGGGCTGCGTCATCCTTCGAAGGGCGTCAGGCCTAAAGAGAGCGGAACACTTCAAGGGGCGGTTTCCCCCTGCCCGTACCCTGCAAATGCAGGAAACCGCCCCTTAACACCACAAACCGGGAAAAAGAAAAAACTTCCTACCTATTTTCATTCCAGTAATAGCTATCCGGGTAGCTCCTTTCTCCGAACACGGCCGTGCCCACCCTTACGATGGTGGCCCCTTCCTCAATGGCAGTTTCCAGGTCGCCACTCATTCCCATAGAGAGTTCGTCCATGGACACACGGGCAATATTTAAGGCGATAACTTGCTGTTGGATGCTTTTCAGTAAACGAAAGCATTGACGCACCTTTTCCGTCTCGGCGCTGAACAGGCCTATGGTCATCAAACCCTTTATGGTTAACCGGTCCAATGCAGCCACTTGCTGCACCAGGGAAAGCGCATCACCCGGACTTACCCCGAATTTGCTGTCTTCAAAGGAGGTATTGACCTGTATCAGCACATCCAGGCGCTTGTCCTCAAGCTCCAGGCGTTGCTGTAGTTTTTCCGCCAGTTCCAGGCGGTCGAGCGACTGCACACAGGCAACCTCATATTTCAGTATATCCTTGATTTTATTGCTTTGCAGGTGCCCGATAAAATGATTAGTGTGTGACACTTCTTTTAATGCCTCATACTTTTCTTTAAGCTCCTGCACTTTATTTTCCGCTATCAGGTTCTGCCCGGCGAGCAGGGCTGTTTTGATACGATCGGCAGTAACGGTTTTGGTGGCCAACAACAGTTTGACCTCCTCTGCAGGACGCCCCGATTGAGCGCAGGCCCTTGCTATCCGTTCTGTAATCTGTCTGAGATTTTCGATGATCCGGTTATCCATTGTCAGTTGCTGCTTTACTTTTCCTTTATCTCGGCCGGTAGCCTTCAAGTAGTCGCTTACCGGCCAGGTTCTCAGGAACGGTAAACAAAACGAGTCGTCCGCCCTATGCTGATGGAAAGAGCAAAGGTATTTTTAATTTGGATTACCTGTATCGTCCGGATCAAACAAGCAGGTTTTTCTACACTACCGTGGGCAAAAAATAAAAAAAACGCCAGCAGACCAGCCGCTGACGCTTACAGAGAGAAAACATCTTCAAAAAAAGCCATCTTCCTGTTCCCGCTCATCGCCCGGTGGACGCTTGAAATACCTTCTATACGCTTTGGCAAACTCGCCCACATCACTATAGCCTACTGCCTTAGTGATTATGGACATGCGCCTTTTCGTTGTTTTGATCAATCGCCGGGCGTTGATCATGCGCCTGATGAATACAAAACCCATGACCGATTTGCCTTCTCTTTCCCTAAAATAGCGATTCAGCGTACTCTTGCTCACTTTTGCTTCCTCGGCAAGACCATCCAGGCTCAGCGCTTGCCCCAGGCGTGCTTCGATATACAGCAGCATTTTATCCATCAATCTGGACACATGACTTTTCCTGCTATATTCTATTATTTTAGGCATTTGTTCATTGAATTCGTACAACAGCCGGCTCACCTGGTGCTCCATAAAAGCATCGTAGGCCGATTTATTGGTTTCTTTACATTCAGAGATATCCCTGATCACATCCTGTACCACCGGCCCTATACTACAAGCGGGCAATTGTGACCCGTTATTGCCGGGATCCCTGAAATAATCCAATAAAGCCTTTTTACAATAAGGATTAAAGTCTATACGGTGCAGCAATTCTTCTGTAATATCCAGGTGCATAAAACAATACTCCCCCGCTGTAAAATGACAAGGATGATAGACATTAGGGGGTACACAATAAAAAT
>CAZFKK010000472.1:0-2463 GCA_964519735.1 uncultured Taibaiella sp. | reverse complement strand
GACGATGTGTTCCTCAACTATGGCTATACGGGCAATATGCAATCCCTGCTGTTGGTGCGCAATAATGTCAACGCGCATCATGCTTCAGGCTCGAACAGCATCTTAGTCTGGAACAATGAGACCGATCCTTTACATGAGCCCTTTACTGCGCCTACCGTGTCTAACTTCACTTTAGCAGGTCCGGGCTTCTGTGGCGCTACGGGGCTTCATAGCGACTTTAGAGATGGATTGTCTTTTGATTTCAACGGTTCCGGTAATTATTACAACGGCGTCATCTCAGGATTCAACCGCTATGGTTTGTATTTGAACCACCAAGGCAGTATCGACAAAACCAATGTTGATCTTTTGAACGTTTCCTATTGTTCCTTTTTGAACAATGGTGGCGGTAATTATGATTTCAATCCTTTTTTGACTTTTGCAACCGGATGTGACAGCGATATGGACGATTGGATGGGGAATGGATCGAGTGGTTGTATAGAAATTGACAATCAATTCGCTTCCTTCAATCTAGGCTATAATGCTGACTTTTGCGAGGAATTTTGTGAAATTGAGGGTACACCCGATTTTACATTATCTGACATCAATTCTCAACTGTCTACCCCGGAATATATTGAATGGGAAGCACCATTGTTTTTTGAAGAATTGTTGTATCGTGGTGCCATCCAGGAGGAAGTGCAATTTGGTTCCTGGATTGACGTTTGCCCGCAATCTACCGCTTACTGTGAAGCAGCAGTCGCAATGAAGAACAGTATTCAACCTTTACAGATCAGTCCCAACCCGGCCAGGAATATCACTGCCGTCAGCTTTACTTCTGAAAAGCAAGGACTGATTAAAGTGGTGGTGTTGGATCCTGTGACCGGCAGGGTATTGTTAGCTAGGGAGCAGTATGCAGATCAATCTGGTGTTCATCGGATTGATGCCAGCTTAAAAGGATTGAAATCTGGTATATATACCATAAGGGTTGATCAACAAGGTCAACAATGGTATGGTAAAGTAGTGGTGCAGGAATAGTGGCAGATCGATAGAAGAAAGCCCTCCCTCCATGTACGGAGGGGGGCTTTCTTTTTGCTTTACTGTTGTTTCACAAATCGGAACATTGAGGCCTGGCCGTATGCCTCCATTTTTAACAGATAAATCCCGTCTGACAAGCCATTCAAGAGCACCTTGACAGTACCTGTAGCTGTTGTCGTCATAGATTTAACCTCTCTGCCTTCTATCGTATAAATGCTCAATGCAGCTGATTTCGGTGCCCTAACGGTGATATGACTTTTTGCCGGATTAGGATAAGGCTGCTGAATATAAAACACATCAGGTTTATCCATGGACACGGTTCCTGTTACATCAATTGGGGCGGCGGTTCCCATACAGCTATCGCCATCGCTGACCCACACACTATAGGCCCCGTCTTTAGTAGCCACATAAGTTGCGTTTCTAGCACCGGCAATAGGCTCTTCATTAAATAGCCATTGGTAAGTGAGGTAGGTTTTACTGGTAGAAAGAATAAAATGATTATTTAAGATCACCGGCTGGGGCAAAGGTGAGGCTTCTACCCACAGTTTTTGGGTATCACTAACAGCCCCACAGTCATTTTGAGCTACGACCTGAATCCAGCCACTACCCTTCCCAAGCACCTCAATCACGGTATCATTTTCCACCGTTAAAACCCAAGGCTCCGGCAACACCCACTCGTAATTAAGGTTAACGCCTTCTCTATTGATGCTGTATTGTTGTATTGAACTATCGCATATTTTAATAAGGCCATTAATCATATTGGCGACAACCGGCTTAGGACAATCATTGAATCGTGCGAGGAAAATATCATTTATGCCATTTATGCTCTGCTGATAGGCATTAGTTGTAGCTATATCGGTGGTGCTATGGGTCTGTCCGGATAAATAAACATTGTATTGATTGTCTCCTGCAAGATAGCCATAACTATCTTTATCCAGTCCTCCAAAATAGGTCCCGTAAGCTCTGACGCCATCGTGATTAAATTTTACCAAAAAAATATCTTTATTCCCCGTGGTTACCAAATCTTTTTTATAGGCATCCGGCGTAGCCATCTTATTCTTACTGGTAGTAGAGCCAGCGATATATAACTCACCTGTCAGATTACTCCATACACTTAAAATAACATCATCATCTTCGCCACCATAGTAGGTAGACCATTGCAATTTCCCAGCGGTATCCAAGGCAATAATTAAACCATCTTCTTCGCCACCAAACTGCCCCTGATGGGCATTAGAAGAAGCAATATTAACTGTACTCTGCGTACTGCCCCCTACATAAACCTTACCTATAGACGTAGCAATGGAAATTCCTCTGTCATTCTTCTCCCCACCGAAATAGGTACCCCAAACTAATTGTCCTTCAGGGCTGAATTTACTAACAAAAGCATCCTGGCTAGAATTGGGGACGGTTTGGTAGGCTCCGGTTGTAGCTATACCGGAAGCACTTTGCGTG
>CAZFKK010000471.1:0-2465 GCA_964519735.1 uncultured Taibaiella sp. | reverse complement strand
GGAGGGTATAATAAAGTGGTCTATGGATCTTTGATAGCCGAAAGTATAGGGCTGGAAAAGATTAGGAGTAGGTGTCCGCGATTCAACAAATGGATAGAGAAATTAGATACACTTTCCCTGGCAAACAGATAACCTCATGTGCGAGCTCCGTATAAAAAATATTTTTTATTTTTGAATTCAAATATATCTCCATAACTTTGCGGTTTTTACAATATAAAAAGTAACATCGTAATTTTTACCATCAGAGGCAGTGCTTAAGTAATTCTTAATAACTGAATCTTGCTCTAATTCACTTTCCTTCAATTGCCCCCATAACCTTTTGGTGTTAATTGGAAATAACAGGAAGATCAATTCCTTCCAATTGCTCTTCTATTTTTCTGATCGGCTGTTTAGGTATTAGAAGGCGGTCCTATCATATACGTGTTCAAAGTGCACTTTTTCTACGTTGACCTGATGCCAGGCGTCAGAATCGTCATGTTCCTGATGGTCCAGTATTAATTCTTTTAGGTTGTTTTCTATTTCATTGATTGTAGTTCCATAAGTTACAGGCATAAAATCTCCATAACCTTCAATCCGACCATACCAACCCGAATCTGTACTTTCCAGAATAATCTGTACCTTTTTCATCATAACAAGTAAGTATTAACAAGGAAGGCGGGGTGGATTACTTGATTCACTCCGATAGGGGGGATATTTCAATACACCTCAGCCCCAGGCAGCCTTCTTTATAGTTTAACCGATGCCAGTTGTATTAGTATTATAAATACGGAGGACGCGTCGAGGATGCTCATGGAATGGCCAGTATATTGATGTAAATCGGAATGAAAAAAAACCTCGCAATGGGCCTTCTGACAGTGACAAGACCTCTTATTTCCCCCGCAACACCGCGATCAACTCATCCTTAACTTTGATCAACTCATCCTTAACTTTCAAAAGCTCATCTTTTGCTTTTAAAAGCTCATCATAAACTTCCACTAATTTATCAACAGGGTTTATGTTATATTGATTATTATTTATGCTAAAAGAATGTTCACCGCTATTGTTATTGGTAATTATATTGACGGCCGCATCAGCATTAAAATCCTTAATGATATCAGGTGTTACATTTAACACCTGAGCAATAACCGCTAACAGCTTATCCTCAATTTCTTCTTTATCTTCCAGTAAAGAAACCTTACTCTGATCCCAGCTTTCGTTTAAGGTGGTACTCAGAAAATCGGCAACCGTTTTTTGCTTGATTTGCTGTATTTCACGAATACGTTTAATACTGTGGCCATGATGTTTTTTGGGGGTTGTGTTCATGGGGTAGCGTTTGAAAGTCAAAGATAACGAAAAATATGGTGTATCAAACATACGATATGTGGGAAAGTTACATATCATATGTGCCCCAATATTTGCAGGGTATCCCGGAGTTTCGTTGTTTTGCGGGTAATTGATTAAAGTCAACCAATTTATTACAATTATTATGACTAATTAATATTATTTTTGCGACTTCAATAAAATATTTTGAAGCATTCGCTTAGAATCTCGTAGTCAGAAACGTGAGAAATTTCAGCACACTACCGGGACGATAAGTAGAGTGCCCGCGTCTAAAGAGCGTGGGCTCCCTTATTGTTGGTGTGTGGGCATCTCACGGCCTCTGACTACTTTATCGGAGTTCCACGCTCTTTATTGATATCCCCCTGAAGAGCGTACTTCTACCTGAGATTTTGGCTACACTTTAAATGCTTATTAAAGTTGCACATTGTGTAACCTTTAATTCAGAATGATGTTCCCATCTCTCCTCCAGCCGTTGAAATTAGCTATGTTAGGCTATATTTTTGTGTGGGCCAATATGCAGCAGCTTTATGCCCAGAATCTCCATGAGCGGACCTGGTTCTTCGGTAAGGGCCATATGCTCCATTTTAACAATGGCATATCTGCGGCTGGCGGCATACCTCCCCCTGCTATTTATTATGATTATAATAATACCGGGAATGGTAGTAATTTGGCCAATATTGCAGTATCCGATGCAGCCGGGGCTTTGCAATTTTTTGTCCAGATAGAGGGGCACCTTAACAATGTGAAGGCCAATACCTATGCCCGGGACAAAATAAAGGTCTTTGATAGGGTAGGGCAACCTTTTCTGAATGGCAATCTCTTTGCCAATGGCTATTCCGCTACGACAAGCCATGTAGGTACACCGCTTGTCATTCCTTATCCGGGACAACCTCAGAAATACATTCTTTGCTACAACTTCGACAACTCCATTCGTTATAGCGTAGTCGATATGACGCTGAATAATGGCTATGGAGACATTGAACTATCCCGTAAAGACATCATCCTCACCGGCTTTAATTCTGTTATTGGCTATAAAATGACTACTATACCCGCCTGTGACGGCGTTTGGTTGGTGATGCGATCTCAAACGGCCAATCAATACTATAGCTTTAAAATCGACCGACAAGGGGTACATAAAGAATATG